>NZ_JRZZ01000149.1:0-260 GCF_002865965.1 Erwinia sp. B116 | reverse complement strand
ACAGCGACTCAGCAGCTCAAAGGCAATCGGGGATATCCGGATAAGCGGACTGTCAGCGCCCATGGATGGGCGATGCCAGGGCCCCATGGATGGGTTTACGGCGTGTCCGCGTTCCGGATATCCCCGATACGCCCGGCCACGGTTCCCGAAGCGACTGACCGACAGCCACGTAATAACCCGACATGTCTGCTACCGCACCCGCAGCAACTAATCCACAGCAACCCAATAGCAACAAGTAAACGCACAGCGATAAAAGCAAC
>NZ_JRZZ01000148.1:0-271 GCF_002865965.1 Erwinia sp. B116 | reverse complement strand
ATACATTAAGCAGTAACGAAAAAGAAAAAAGGACTAGCGAATACGCCCCTTGGTGCGGATAAACATCGCTAAAAGAAAATATATCATCAACTAAAGGAATTCGTCCCTGAGAGATATTCAGCCAGATAAATCTGCAGATGTAAAAGAGGTCAAACATGCCCCAAAAATACAGTACATGTTTCCGACTTAAGATTTTGTTCATTTATTTTCCTCATAGACATCATCAGCGATAACCGGTTGCCAGTGCCACGACTTACCTGTAACAGCCCAG
>NZ_JRZZ01000147.1:0-271 GCF_002865965.1 Erwinia sp. B116 | reverse complement strand
CTGGGCTGTTACAGGTAAGTCGTGGCACTGGCAACCGGTTATCGCTGATGATGTCTATGAGGAAAATAAATGAAGAAAATCTTAAATCGGAAACATGTACTGTATTTTTGGGGCATGTTTGACCTATTTTACATCTGCAGATTTATCTGGCTGAATATCTCTCAGGGACGAATTCCTTTAGTTGATGATATATTTTATTTTAGCGATGTTTATCCGCACCAAGGGGCGTATTCGCTAGTCCTTTTTTCTTTTTCGTTACTGCTTAATGTAT
>NZ_JRZZ01000146.1:0-272 GCF_002865965.1 Erwinia sp. B116 | reverse complement strand
TAGCTCAGCTGGATAGAGTACTCGGCTACGAACCGAGCGGTCGGAGGTTCGAATCCTCCTGGATGCACCATCTTTCGAAGTTCTGGTAGCAACCTCTACGGTTTAACCTTTCTCCGCAAGTGGCAGTGATTTTCTTCAGTATCTCCTCAGGTTTGTCGCATTATCTCCCTTATAGCTTTACCAAATAGCTTTACCGACGCATCCATAGCTCAGCTGGATAGAGTACTCGGCTACGAACCGAGCGGTCGGAGGTTCGAATCCTCCTGGATGCA
>NZ_JRZZ01000145.1:0-284 GCF_002865965.1 Erwinia sp. B116 | reverse complement strand
TCATAGACATCATCAGCGATAACCGGTTGCCAGTGCCACGACTTACCTGTAACAGCCCAGGCATCATCACCTTCAAGGAAAGTTTGTGTTACTTTTCTCTGCTGCCCATAGCGATGTATTACTGATTGCTGACCTGTCTCGTCGATAACATCAGATGGCAAACGTTGCCATTCCTGAATTTTATCTCTTTTCGTATTCATATAGTCCTTTCCTTCAGATCCAAAAACACGCCCCTCATCTCCCATAGAGGTTAAGCGATTAATTGCCATAATTGCAGTATTTTT
>NZ_JRZZ01000144.1:0-284 GCF_002865965.1 Erwinia sp. B116 | reverse complement strand
TCATAGACATCATCAGCGATAACCGGTTGCCAGTGCCACGACTTACCTGTAACAGCCCAGGCATCATCACCTTCGAGGAAAGTTTGAGTGATTTTTCTCTGTTCTCCATAGCGATGTACTACTGATTGCTGACCTGTCTCGTCGATAACATCCGATGGCAAAGGTTGCCACTCCTGAATTTTATCTCTTTTCGTATTCATATAGTCCTTACCTTCAGATCCAAAAACACGCCCCTCATCTCCCATAGAGGTTAAGCGATTAATTGCCATAATTGCAGTATTTTT
>NZ_JRZZ01000143.1:0-287 GCF_002865965.1 Erwinia sp. B116 | reverse complement strand
CAGAGCCCTTTGTAAAAGCGCTTGCGCTGCCCGCCACATCAGTGACCGAAAGGCGGGGTTACCCCCGCCAGTGGTTCGCTACTTACCCGGTTCGCAGGTCATCATCGCCGCCACCTCCCTGAACGGATCCCGGTAGCGGATCTCACACAGCGATTTCCGCATCAGAAACGTGAATATTAACAGCGTTAAACACAGCGTTAATACGCACCAGAACAGGGTGCTTTGCGGCAGTTTCATGACCTTCTTCTCCTTGCCTTGCGGCAGGTAAGAGGATACCCTGATGTTTC
>NZ_JRZZ01000142.1:0-300 GCF_002865965.1 Erwinia sp. B116 | reverse complement strand
AACATCTCAACGCCGGTACAGGTTGATTTCACGGTATCTTTGATACCAACGATCTCAACTTCTTCACCAACTTTGATGATACCGCGCTCTACACGACCGGTAACAACGGTACCACGGCCTGAGATGGAGAACACGTCTTCGATAGGCAGCAGGAATGGCTTGTCAATCGCGCGCTCTGGCTCTGGGATGTAAGAATCCAGGTGACCAGCCAGCTCGATGATTTTCTCTTCCCACTCAGCTTCACCCTGCAGGGCTTTCAGTGCTGAACCGCGAACAACCGGGATGTCGTCGCCAGGGAAA
>NZ_JRZZ01000141.1:0-300 GCF_002865965.1 Erwinia sp. B116 | reverse complement strand
TTTCCCTGGCGACGACATCCCGGTTGTTCGCGGTTCAGCACTGAAAGCCCTGCAGGGTGAAGCTGAGTGGGAAGCAAAAATCATCGAGCTGGCTGGTCACCTGGATTCTTACATCCCGGAGCCAGAGCGCGCGATCGACAAGCCATTCCTGCTGCCTATCGAAGACGTATTCTCCATCTCAGGTCGTGGTACCGTTGTTACCGGTCGCGTAGAGCGCGGTATCGTTAAAGTTGGTGAAGAAGTTGAGATCGTTGGTATCAAAGATACCGTGAAATCAACCTGTACCGGCGTTGAGATGTT
>NZ_JRZZ01000140.1:0-305 GCF_002865965.1 Erwinia sp. B116 | reverse complement strand
TGATATGGCTCAGTTGGTAGAGCGCACCCTTGGTAAGGGTGAGGTCCCCAGTTCGACTCTGGGTATCAGCACCACTTTCAAAATCTCCCTCCCTGCTTCTTCTCTGTTACAAAATTCAACGATTCAGGCAATGCCTGGTTGATGTGGTGATATCACCGATTAATCCGTGTCTTAGAGGGACAAGCGATGTCTAAAGAAAAATTTGAACGTTCCAAACCGCACGTCAACGTTGGTACTATCGGCCACGTTGACCACGGTAAAACTACCCTGACTGCTGCTATCACCACCGTTCTGGCTAAAACCTA
>NZ_JRZZ01000139.1:0-305 GCF_002865965.1 Erwinia sp. B116 | reverse complement strand
TTCGGCTGGCCGTCGGCGGTGATAAACAGTCCTTTCTCCGCCCGCAGCGTGCCCCAGCTGTCGCTGCGCAGCTCAAAGCCTTCACCGCGCTTCTGCTTTTCGCTGTCCACCATATGCCCGAGGTTCAGCTGGCTTTTGCCGCCGTACTCGGTGCTGAGCTTGATATGCTCCTGGCCCGCCGTGTCGTCGAGGCGCAGTTTGTTGTTCTTCGGCGTGCGCAGCACGTTGCGCCTGTAGTTGCGGATGGTGACGTGGTCGCCGTGCGCCGAGTCGTGCAGCACCCCGGCAATATACGGCCGGTCCGG
>NZ_JRZZ01000138.1:0-309 GCF_002865965.1 Erwinia sp. B116 | reverse complement strand
TAAGAAAAAGAGCCCTTCGGTTTCCCGAAAGGCTCTTTGTAAAAGCGCTCGTGGTGCCCGAGTCCATCAGTTATCTGAAAAGGCGGGTTACCCCGCCTTCAGATTGCTACTTACCGGCGTCACAGGCCAGAAATGCCGCCACCTCCCGATACTCGTCTCTGTAGCGAATTTCACACAACGACTTTCGCGTCAGAAAAGTGAATATCAGCAGCGTTAAACACATGACGGACAGACACCAGATCACGGGACTTCGCGGCAGTTTCATGGCCTTCTTCTCCTTGCCTTGCGGCGGGTAAGAGGCTATCCTGA
>NZ_JRZZ01000137.1:0-328 GCF_002865965.1 Erwinia sp. B116 | reverse complement strand
GGGCCTGTCAGCGGGCGACCCTCCGCGGGTTACCCCGCTCCGGGCTCATCCCACTGCCCTCCCGAAAAATTGACTGTTTTTTGTCTGTGAACCTTAGGGCTCGTTGTCTGGTTGATCGGGATTCACCGGGCCTGTCAGCGGGCGACCCTCCACGGGTTACCCCGCTTCGGGCTAATCCCACTGCCCTCCCGAAAAATTGACTGTTTTTTGTCTGTGAACCTTAGGGCTCGTTGTCTGGTTGATCGAGATTCACCGGGCCTGTCAGCGGGCGACCCTCCACGGGTTACCCCGCTCCGGGCTCATCCCACTGCCCTCCCGAAAAATTGAC
>NZ_JRZZ01000136.1:0-332 GCF_002865965.1 Erwinia sp. B116 | reverse complement strand
GCGGTTGGATCACCTCCTTACCTCAAGATACATTCCCGCGTAGTGCTCACACAGATTGTCTGATGAAAAAGTAATGAGCAAGACGGCTGCGAAGTCGAGACATGATTCAGTGTCCCCTTCGTCTAGCGGTTAGGACTCCGCCCTTTCACGGCGGCAACAGGGGTTCGAATCCCCTAGGGGACGCCACTTGCTTGGTGACAGGTGAAAGGTGTCTCCATCGTATCTTAAAGATGACTTTCGAGTCTGCTTTAAGATATTGCTCTTTAAAAATCCGGAACAAGCTGAAAATTGAAACGACGTATCGTTTTCATTCTCCGTAATAAGAATGAAGT
>NZ_JRZZ01000135.1:0-353 GCF_002865965.1 Erwinia sp. B116 | reverse complement strand
GTGACGCCCGCCTCAGCGACATTGTGACGCACGCTGAGCCCCCAGACGGATTCTGCGCAGCCGTCACTCATGCCTGACGGGCTGTTCAGCGGCAGCGTTTTACCGAACTCATACGCGCTCTGCCTGTCGGCAAAGTGCACCACTTCCGTTTGTGTGTCCGGCTGCAGCGTGAAGAAGTAAAAGATGCCCACTTCGCACAGCAGGCGCTCGATAAACGCCAGGTCGCTTTCCTGATACTGATTTATCTGCTCACGCTTCGGGTATGTCTGTCTGAGCGTAAATTCATATTCCCAGCCCTTCAGACCATGCTCGTCGAGGATCTGCGCCACCACCTCCGGCACGGATTTATTGAC
>NZ_JRZZ01000134.1:0-359 GCF_002865965.1 Erwinia sp. B116 | reverse complement strand
ATGTTGTCGCCTGGCATTACCATCTCTACGCCTTCTGGCAGTTCGATGGTACCGGTCACGTCAGTTGTACGGAAGTAGAACTGTGGACGGTAGCCTTTGAAGAACGGAGTATGACGGCCGCCTTCATCCTTGGACAGGATGTACACTTCAGATTCGAACTTGGTGTGTGGCTTGATTGAACCTGGCTTAGCCAGAACCTGGCCACGCTGGATATCTTCACGCTTAACACCGCGCAGCAGGATACCACAGTTCTCACCCGCACGGCCTTCGTCCAGCAGCTTACGGAACATCTCAACGCCGGTACAGGTTGATTTCACGGTATCTTTGATACCAACGATCTCAACTTCTTCACCAACTTT
>NZ_JRZZ01000133.1:0-373 GCF_002865965.1 Erwinia sp. B116 | reverse complement strand
CGGGACGCTTGTGGGTTGTGAGGTTAAGCGACTAAGCGTACACGGTGGATGCCTAGGCAGTCAGAGGCGATGAAGGGCGTGCTAATCTGCGATAAGCGTCGGTAAGGTGATATGAACCGTTACAACCGACGATACCCGAATGGGGAAACCCAGTGTGTTTCGACACACTATCATGTCATGAATACATAGTGGCATGAGGCGAACCGGGGGAACTGAAACATCTAAGTACCCCGAGGAAAAGAAATCAACCGAGATTCCCCCAGTAGCGGCGAGCGAACGGGGAACAGCCCAGAACCTGAATCAGTTTGTGCGTTAGTGGAAGCGTCTGGAAAGTCGCAGGGTACAGGGTGATACTCCCGTACACAAAAACGCA
>NZ_JRZZ01000132.1:0-401 GCF_002865965.1 Erwinia sp. B116 | reverse complement strand
ATTGGTGGGTCGTGCAGGATTCGAACCTGCGACCAATTGATTAAAAGTCAACTGCTCTACCAACTGAGCTAACGACCCGATATGGTGGGGGATGACGGGCTCGAACCGCCGACCCCCTCCGTGTAAAGGAGATGCTCTACCAACTGAGCTAATCACCCATATCGTACTTCAAACAACTTCAACTGCTTTAGTGGTGGGTCGTGCAGGATGACTCGGCTGACGCCTCGCCTTTCGGGCCGTTGCCACTGGCAACGTTGTCTCGCTTTCGCTCGACCCGAACCTTTACGGTTCTCATCCTTCACGATTAAACACCGTGTATTGCTTGTAATTGGTGGGTCGTGCAGGATTCGAACCTGCGACCAATTGATTAAAAGTCAACTGCTCTACCAACTGAGCTAACG
>NZ_JRZZ01000131.1:0-410 GCF_002865965.1 Erwinia sp. B116 | reverse complement strand
AAAATGTCTAAATTCGACCTGCTGGACCCACAGAACTCCACCCTGATCTTTATCGACCATCAGCCGCAGATGTCGTTCGGCGTCGCCAACATCGACCGCCAGCAGCTGAAAAATAATACCGTGGCGCTGGCCAAAGCGGGCAAGATTTTTAACGTTCCGACCATTTATACCTCGGTGGAAACCGAAAGCTTCAGCGGCTACATCTGGCCGGAGCTGCTGGCGGTGCACCCGGAGGTGCAGCCGATTGAGCGTACTTCGATGAACTCCTGGGAAGATGCGGCCTTCGTGGCGGCGGTGAAAGCCACCGGCCGTAAGAAGCTGATTATCTCCGCCCTGTGGACCGAGGTGTGCCTGACCTTCCCGGCGCTGATGGCGCTGAAAGAGGGCTTCGAGGTATACGTGGTGACCGA
>NZ_JRZZ01000130.1:0-430 GCF_002865965.1 Erwinia sp. B116 | reverse complement strand
AACCTCACAACCCACAAGCGTCCCGAAGGACAACTCGAAAGCTGCAAGCATTTGAGAGACTCGAACATATCGTTGATTTCATTCTTATTACGGAGAATGAAAACGATACGTCGTTTCAATTTTCAGCTTGTTCCGGATTTTTAAAGAGCAAATATCTCAAACGTGACTGGCCTTACGGCTTAATCAGTTTTGAGATACTGGTTGGTAACGTCTTTCACGTCGTTACCGGTGTGGCGTCCCCAAGGGGATTCGAACCCCTGTTACAGCCGTGAAAGGGCAGTGTCCTGGGCCTCTAGACGATGGGGACCTTGGGTGCTACTTTGCTCGTTACTTTTCTATCAGACAATCTGTGTGGACACTACGCGGGAATGTATCTTGAGGTAAGGAGGTGATCCAACCGCAGGTTCCCCTACGGTTACCTTGTTACGAC
>NZ_JRZZ01000129.1:0-449 GCF_002865965.1 Erwinia sp. B116 | reverse complement strand
GCTGATACCCAGAGTCGAACTGGGGACCTCACCCTTACCAAGGGTGCGCTCTACCAACTGAGCCATATCAGCACGGCTTGGAGCGGGCAGCGGGAATCGAACCCGCATCATCAGCTTGGAAGGCTGAGGTAATAGCCATTATACGATGCCCGCATCCTGGAACTCGGCTACCTGTTCTGTCTGTAGCTTTTGAGTATCTGGAAAGTCTCCGTCTACTCAAGTCATCACGCATTTACCTGATGACCTTGACTGGGCTTGAGCTCAGTCTGAAATCCTGATGAACAAACTTTGCTAGCTTGTCATCTTTGCAGCCTCGGTGATTGCTCACTTATTCTGCTTTCAACTCCCAACATCTGAGTCGAAATGGTGGTGGGGGAAGGATTCGAACCTTCGAAGTCGATGACGGCAGATTTACAGTCTGCTCCCTTTGGCCGCTCGGGAACCCCACC
>NZ_JRZZ01000128.1:0-452 GCF_002865965.1 Erwinia sp. B116 | reverse complement strand
GGTGCAGAACTGCGAACTAATGACTGGGTCAGCGTTCGTGGTGGTAGAGGCATTTTGCTGACCGCGGATGCTCAACCTGACGTCAGCGGTAAAATGCTCGAAATGGACAGGGCTGTCGAACAACTGGAACAGGCTCTCACGCTGGCCAGAAGCCTTCAGGTGGCCGCTAAAGGGGCGAAGGTAACGGTATCAGACATCTACAGCCAAAAAGAGCTTAACAACGCATTGAAATACCTCAAAATGCCAGGAATGCTGGCCAGTGCGCCTGCCGGAATAGGTATTCTAAGCCCTGAAACTGTCCGTCTGGCTTCTGGTGGAGCAAGTATTGGCCTGATGTCGGGAAAAAATACCGATATCAGCGCCGGGCAATCATTCACCGTAGCTGCAAGCGAAGCTGTAAGTTTGTTTGCACAGGCTGCAGGAATGAAAATGTATGCAGGGGCAGGAAAGGT
>NZ_JRZZ01000127.1:0-452 GCF_002865965.1 Erwinia sp. B116 | reverse complement strand
ACCTTTCCTGCCCCTGCATACATTTTCATTCCTGCAGCCTGTGCAAACAAACTTACAGCTTCGCTTGCAGCTACAGTGAATGATTGCCCGGCACTGATATCGGTATTTTTACCAGACATAAGGCCAATACTTGCCCCGCCTGAGGCAAGTCGGACGGTCTCAGGACTTAGAATCCCTATTCCGGCAGGTGCACTGGCCAGCATTCCTGGCATTTTCAGATATTTTAGTGAGCTGTTGAGCGTCTTTTGGTTGTCGATATCAGATACTATTGCCTTCGCCCCTTTCGCGGCTGCCTGAAGGCTCCTTGCCAGCGTGAGTGCCTGTTCCAGTTGTTCTACAGCCCTGTCCATTTCGAGCATTTTACTGCCGACGTCAGGCTGAGCATCCGCGGTCAGCAAAATGCCTCTACCACCACGAACGCTGACCCAGTCATTAGTTCGCAGTTCTGCACC
>NZ_JRZZ01000126.1:0-465 GCF_002865965.1 Erwinia sp. B116 | reverse complement strand
CGACAGCGCTTCGCGGGTCAGGCCGGAGACGGCTTCGCTGAAGGTGATGGTCACGGTGGACGCCTCACCCGCTTTCAGCGCGGTGTCGCTCAGCTGGATGGTGGCGGTCGGGAGCTTCGTGTCGATCGCAAAGTTGTCCGATTCCACGAGGCCCTGACCGATATTGCCCGCCGCGTCACGCACCCAGGTCTGGTTAAGGACCAGCTGGTTAGTCGCATCGGTCACATCAGCGTTCGGCGTGTAAGTGCCGGTCCAGGTAATCCCGCCATCGGTGGTGATCAGCTCGGACAGCGTACCGTTTGGCGCCGACAGCGCTTCGCGGGTCAGGCCGGAGACGGCTTCGGAGAAGGTGATGGTCACAACGGACGTTTCACCCGCACGCAGCGCGGTGTCGCTCAGCTGGATGGTGGCGGTTGGCAGCTGCGTGTCGATGGCGAAGTTGTCCGAGGACACCAGGCCCTGGCC
>NZ_JRZZ01000125.1:0-477 GCF_002865965.1 Erwinia sp. B116 | reverse complement strand
CCAGATCACGGGACTTCGCGGCAGTTTCATGGCCTTCTTCTCCTTGCCTTGCGGCGGGTAAGAGGCTATCCTGATGTTCTTGTGCATGCAGGGGCCTCGGGGTTAATGAAAATTAACGTCGGGGCTTTTCTGCTTTCTGCCTCACAAACTTCAGTACTACCGACAACATGAGGCAGAAGCCTCAAGCGCCGCGTCTATTATACCGCGGCTTTATTTACCCGCATCCGGAATCATAATAGTAAAATATCCAAATGACTCCTGATATTACCTTTACGCCTAAGCTATTTATAAATACATCTTCAGCAGGTTGCGGGATGTCACATCCTGTGATTCAGCACTATTTTCCTATGCAGATGGCGACATTCTGAGAGAGTCCTGCCAGCAAAGATTTTAGCCATATAAGTAAGAAAAAGAGCCCTTCGGTTTCCCGAAAGGCTCTTTGTAAAAGCGCTCGTGGTGCCCGAGTCCATCAGTTAT
>NZ_JRZZ01000124.1:0-514 GCF_002865965.1 Erwinia sp. B116 | reverse complement strand
CTTCCCACTCAGCTTCACCCTGCAGGGCTTTCAGTGCTGAACCGCGAACAACCGGGATGTCGTCGCCAGGGAAATCGTAAGCAGACAGCAGCTCACGAACTTCCATTTCAACCAGCTCCAGCAGCTCTTCGTCGTCAACCATGTCGCATTTGTTCATGAATACGATCATGAACGGAACGCCAACCTGGCGACCCAGCAGGATGTGCTCACGGGTCTGTGGCATTGGGCCATCAGTCGCAGCAACAACCAGGATTGCACCGTCCATCTGCGCAGCACCGGTGATCATGTTTTTCACATAGTCGGCGTGGCCTGGGCAGTCAACGTGTGCGTAGTGACGGCTTGGGGTGTCATATTCAACGTGTGAAGTGTTGATGGTGATACCACGAGCTTTCTCTTCTGGTGCGTTATCGATCTGGTCGAATGCACGTGCAGAACCGCCGTAGGTTTTAGCCAGAACGGTGGTGATAGCAGCAGTCAGGGTAGTTTTACCGTGGTCAACGTGGCCGATAGTACC
>NZ_JRZZ01000123.1:0-540 GCF_002865965.1 Erwinia sp. B116 | reverse complement strand
ACTTCATTCTTATTACGGAGAATGAAAACGATACGTCGTTTCAATTTTCAGCTTGTTCCGGATTTTTAAAGAGCGTAATACTTCGCAGCATACTGTTAACCAGTACACTCTGAAGTATTGAAAACAGACAATATGGTGGAGCTAAGCGGGATCGAACCGCTGACCTCCTGCGTGCAAGGCAGGCGCTCTCCCAGCTGAGCTATAGCCCCATACAGTCGTGCAGTAAACCTTTCCAGTACCAACTCCGAAGAGTTATTTTCATCTTCCTTCCGGAAAGTGAAAATGTAATTTTTACTCAGGCAAGGCGTGAGGTCGCGAAGCATAGTGAACTATGCGAGCCGGCCGAACAACGCAGCATGAGTGAAAATTTGGTAGGCCTGAGTGGACTTGAACCACCGACCTCACCCTTATCAGGGGTGCGCTCTAACCACCTGAGCTACAAGCCTGTCGAGGTGTTTTCTGCTCGTTACTTTTTCATCAGACAATCTGTGTGAGCACTACGCGGGAATGTATCTTGAGGTAAGGAGGTGATCCAACCGC
>NZ_JRZZ01000122.1:0-548 GCF_002865965.1 Erwinia sp. B116 | reverse complement strand
ATCTGGAGCGGGAAACGAGACTCGAACTCGCGACCCCGACCTTGGCAAGGTCGTGCTCTACCAACTGAGCTATTCCCGCTTAGAAGTGATGCTGCTTTACTGCGCAAATCAACGTGTAACTTATTGATTTTTATAACTTTTACCTCTCCATTCCGGAGAGGAGGTCGCTATTATGGACCTCTTTGGCTGGAGTGGCAAGCGGAGTTTTGAAAAAATATCGTGTTGCGCAAAAATCTGGCGATCCAGGGCAACAGTTTGCTCATCAGAGTTAGATGATTCCACATTTTCTCCGCATCTGTCTCTGCAATCGGCTCGCGTAAAGCACCACTCAGTGCCCGGCTTCACGAAAACACAGCAGGCCGGGGAATGTCGGCAGCAAAGAGAATGAGGCGAAGGATAAGCATCATGCAGAAACGAAAAAAGGACCCGAAGGTCCTTTTTTCACTCGCCTGCCGGCGTAACCGACGGCGAAAAATTTGGAGCGGGAAACGAGACTCGAACTCGCGACCCCGACCTTGGCAAGGTCGTGCTCTACCAACTGAGCTATT
>NZ_JRZZ01000121.1:445-556 GCF_002865965.1 Erwinia sp. B116 | reverse complement strand
GTCCTGCTCCCCACCACCGCGGCGCTGATGGTGCTGTGGGCAGGCTGGATGCTGCTCTCCTTTATCAGCAACCGTACTGTGATCCAGGATGCGCAGGAGCAGGCCGCGCTT
>NZ_JRZZ01000121.1:0-435 GCF_002865965.1 Erwinia sp. B116 | reverse complement strand
TTGCAGAAAACGCTGGCCCGCCTGCAGTACCGCTCTGAGCATGGCGTGCCGTGGTATGAGCGGGCCGGGCTGAGCCAGAATAACGCCCTGCTGGCGACGCTCTGGCCACGTTATCAGGACGGTGCGTTGCCGCTGCTGCGTGATGCGGCAGCGGACCATCTGCAGCAACGGATCGCTGCCTTTAATGCCCTGCCGCCGGGCAGCCCGCTGCGCGAGCAGGCGGCAAAAACCACCCGGGAACGGCTCAAACTCTACCTGATGCTGGCGCGTCCGGAACATATGGACGCCGCCTGGTTCAGCTCTGCGCTGCTGAACGACTGGCCGACGCGTGATGGCGTGAAGGACGGCCTCTGGCAGGGCGTGGCCCCGTCGCTGCTCTCGTTTTATGGCGCGCAGCTGGCGGCGCACCCGCAGTGGCGCCTGGCGGCCGATGAA
>NZ_JRZZ01000120.1:0-557 GCF_002865965.1 Erwinia sp. B116 | reverse complement strand
TTTTTCCCCGTTGCCATAACAAAACCAAACTCCGCCAGCATAGCCCGCAGGCTGTTAGTACACGCAACGCGCTCGCGAACCAGCATGTCCCGTTCCGTATGCAGCGCCAGTACGGCCTGTTGTTCCATCGTTTTCACCTGAACAAAACGCATGTTAGGGCGAGTGACGGCTTCGCAGATGGCTTCGGCGTCGGCCGCATCCGTCTTGTTGGTTTTTACATAGGGCTTGACGTACTGTGGCGGCATCAGTTTTACCTGATGGCCGTAGCTGAGAAAAAGTCGGGCAAAATGATGGCTGGATGAACAGGCCTCCATTCCGATAAGGCAGGGCTCCAGTCTGATGACAAACTCGGCAAATTTCGCGCGGGTAAGCTTTTTTTTGAGGACGGTCTGGCCGTTGTGATCGACGCCATGGAGAACGAAAACGTTTTTTGCCAGATCGATACCAAGAGTAGATACTTTCATTTGGACGCTCCTTCAGCTGAGAGTTAACACTCGCACTTTGGCACATCTGATGCCGCAAGGTTGGAGCGTCCATCTCATTATCCCTGCGCTCGG
>NZ_JRZZ01000119.1:0-566 GCF_002865965.1 Erwinia sp. B116 | reverse complement strand
GACGGGGTGCGCCGTAGCGCTGTTTAGCCCGGCTGAATGCGTTACTGACGACGCTGTCGCAATCATGGCGGAACCGCTGGCGTGCATTGATTACCGTGCACCGGCTCCGCCAGGCGTACCAGCCGCTTCGGGCCACACACAGTACCCGGCACATGGCTTTAATACTGAATTCAGCCTGGTGTTTTTCGATAAAGACATACTTCATTTCAGGCGCTTCGCGAAGTATGTCGCGGCCTTTTGGAGAATGGCCAGCTCCTCGTCCTTTTCAGCTAACTGGCGTTTAAGGCGGGCGATCTCGGCAGCCTGTTCGTTCTCACGTTCAGAGGCAGTTGTCTGGCCCTGCTGTTTACTGCGCCAGTTATAGAGTTGGGATTCATACAGGCTGAGTTCGCGGGCAGCAGCGGCGACACCGATACGTTCAGCCAGTTTAAGGGCTTCTGTACGGAATTCGGGTGTGTGTTGCTTACGTGTTTTTTTGCTGGTTGTGGCCGGTTTTGTCATGTGAGTCACCTCTGGTTGAGAGTTTACTCACTTAGTCGCGTGTCCACTATTGATGGGTAAGATCA
>NZ_JRZZ01000118.1:0-570 GCF_002865965.1 Erwinia sp. B116 | reverse complement strand
TTTGTCATGTGAGTCACCTCTGGTTGAGAGTTTACTCACTTAGTCGCGTGTCCACTATTGATGGGTAAGATCACTTTCAGTAGAGCGCTGTTGTGCTGGATTGATATTATGCGCCAGCAATTTACGGATACCATCACGCTGTTGACGAGCATCAGCCAAAGATACGTCGGGATAGGCACCCAAGCCGAGACGGGATTCTTTTCTATTGATACGATATTTGAGATACCAGAGACGTGAACCGCCTGGATTGACTAAAAGGTATAGGCCGTGAGAATCGGAAACTTTAAAGGGTTTTGGGGATGGTTTTAAGTTGCGGATTTTTGAGTCGTTAAGAGACATTTGGGGGTCACTCCGTCATCGAACCAACTTGACCCCAAATCTGACCACCAAATTCTCCCGATGCGGAGGGAAAACTGAAAATGCATCGGGAAGACTTTTCACGCTAACTCATTGAATTCGAATCATATAGGGATTCGCAAAGTGGCATGAAAATAAGAATTTGGCTCCTCTGACTGGACTCGAACCAGTGACATACGGATTAACAGTCCGCCGTTCTACCGACTGAACTAC
>NZ_JRZZ01000117.1:0-580 GCF_002865965.1 Erwinia sp. B116 | reverse complement strand
GTTCCGCCATGATTGCGACAGCGTCGTCAGTAACGCATTCAGCCGGGCTAAACAGCGCTACGGCGCACCCCGTCTGGCAGAAGAGCTGCGTGCGCAGGGCCTGACATACAATGTGAAAACGATAGCCTCAAGCCTGCGGTGCCAGGGGCTGCGGGCAAAAGCGTCACGGCGGTTCAGCCCGGTCAGCTACCGTGAACACGGTCTGCCGGTCTCAGAAAACCTGCTGAAGCAGGACTTTTACGCCAGCGGCCCGAACCAGAAGTGGTCTGGAGACATCACGTACTTACGCACGGATGAAGGCTGGCTGTACCTTGCCGTGGTTATTGACCTGTGGTCACGGGCGGTTATCGGCTGGTCAATGTCATCGCGGATGACAGCACAGCTGGCGTGCGATGCCCTGCAGATGGCATTGTGGCGGCGTAAGCGGCCAAAATACGTTATCGTTCATACGGATCGGGGCGGGCAATACTGCTCCGCGGTCTATCAGGCACTGCTGAAGCGGCATAATCTGCGCGGAAGCATGAGCGCACGAGGCAACTGCTACGATAATGCCTGTGCGGAGAGCTTCTTCCACTCACTG
>NZ_JRZZ01000116.1:0-584 GCF_002865965.1 Erwinia sp. B116 | reverse complement strand
AAAAGTAACATTCTGCTGATCGGGCCGACCGGCAGCGGTAAAACGCTGCTGGCGGAAACGCTGGCGCGGCTGCTTGACGTGCCGTTTACCATGGCGGATGCCACCACGCTGACCGAAGCCGGTTACGTCGGTGAAGACGTGGAAAACATCATTCAGAAGCTGCTGCAGAAGTGTGACTACGACGTGCAGAAGGCCCAGCGCGGCATCGTCTATATTGATGAGATCGATAAGATCTCCCGCAAGTCAGACAACCCGTCGATCACCCGCGACGTATCCGGTGAGGGCGTGCAGCAGGCGCTGCTGAAGCTGATCGAAGGCACGGTGGCCGCGGTGCCGCCGCAGGGCGGGCGCAAGCATCCGCAGCAGGAGTTTCTGCAGGTCGACACCTCGAAAATCCTGTTTATCTGCGGCGGCGCGTTTGCCGGCCTGGATAAGGTGGTCTCGCAGCGCGTGGACACCGGTTCCGGCATCGGCTTTGGCGCTACGGTGAAGGGCAAGGCGGAGAAGGCGACGGAAGGGGAGCTGCTGGCGCAGGTTGAGCCGGAGGACCTGATCAAGTTCGGCCTGATCCCTGAGTTTATCGG
>NZ_JRZZ01000115.1:0-632 GCF_002865965.1 Erwinia sp. B116 | reverse complement strand
GTAGCTGCAAGCGAAGCTGTAAGTTTGTTTGCACAGGCTGCAGGAATGAAAATGTATGCAGGGGCAGGAAAGGTTGATATTCAGGCACAAGCGGATGCCATGAATGTCTCAGCATTACAGGATATCACTGTCACCAGTGGTCAGGGAAGCATGAGGGTTAATGCCAGCAAGGAACTGATTTTAAGTTGCGGTGGTGCTTATATAAAACTCAGCGGTGGGAATATTGAACTGGGATGTCCGCGGAATATTTTGCTGAAAGCGACCAATGTTAATCAGACGGGACCTGCCAGTTTAGATACGCCACCAGTGACTTTTCCGAAAGGATATTCAGGTTCCTTCACTATCAAAGATGCGGAGACTGGTGAGGTTAAGCCTTTTACTAAATATAAAGTTACCTCACCAGAGGGTGATGTTTTTGAGGGGGTATCGGACTCAACAGGAAAAACAGCACCGCTTTATTCATCAATTCCAGGTAAAATGAAAATTGAATTTCCACGTGAGGAAAAGGAAGAAGGGCCTGGACATTGGGTCACAGTCGATCATGATTATCACGGGTTGAAAAATACTGCAATTATGGCAATTAATCGCTTAACCTCTATGGGAGATGAGGGGCGTGTTTTTGGATCTGAAGG
>NZ_JRZZ01000114.1:0-641 GCF_002865965.1 Erwinia sp. B116 | reverse complement strand
GTTTTACCTTTACGCAGAGTCCGGGCATTGGCCTGAGTCAGGTAAGACTGTATTTCACCGCTTCGCTCCAGCATATTTGTGCTTTCTTTTAAGGCGTTATTGCTCCAGACAACAAAAGAAAAGACCGGACTGTGCGGATAGACAAAGGTAATATCCTCCTTCGGCTTGCCGTTCCCGTCGCGGATAAACCCTTCTGAAATACAGGTCCCCGGCTGCGTCGGGATTTCATCGTTTTTTCGCCCGCTCAGACGGGACATAATATCCTTCAGCTCCGCCAGTTTTGCGGGCCTGGTGTCAAGCTGATTTTCTTTCATTCCTCCGTTCAAATATTCAATGCGATCCTGCTGATATTTGGGGTCTGATACATCCCTTATCTCCGACGAAATGATGAACGCCACCCCATCAATATACAGGTGCCCTTCAAGGATACGACCAAACCCCGCCGCGCTCTCATTTTTATTACGATCAAATATCACCGCATTTTCACTCAGCCGGTACACCTGCTTGAGAAAAGGCCGATCAACAGGATCAACCGTATGGCTGTCTTTCAGTCTCTGCTCCCGCAGCTCGATACGCTGCTCAAACGCCGGACGGTAGAGCCGCTGGCTGCTGATGTTCACCTCATTAATCTGAGCACGGTC
>NZ_JRZZ01000113.1:0-647 GCF_002865965.1 Erwinia sp. B116 | reverse complement strand
GACCGTGCTCAGATTAATGAGGTGAACATCAGCAGCCAGCGGCTCTACCGTCCGGCGTTTGAGCAGCGTATCGAACTGCGAGAGCAGTCATTACAGTATGGACACACGGTGAGAACGGTTGATCGGCCTTTTCTCAAACAGGTGTACCGGCTGAGTGAGAATGCGGTGATATTTGACCGCAATAAAAATGAGAGCGTGCCAGGATTTGGGCGCATTCTGGAAGGGCATCTGTACATAAACGGTGTGGCGTTTATTCTCACTCAGGATATTACCGATTATTCGGACCCAAACTTTGCCAAAGAACGTGCGTTTTGGCTACGTAAAGAGTCTGGAAGACCCGAATGGATGGCCAACACCAAACCTGCAAAACTGGCAGAGCTGAAGGATGTTATGTCCCGTCTGAGCGGGCGAAAAGACGATGAAATCCCGACGCAGCCGGGAACCTGTATCTCAGAAGGGTTTATCCGCGACGGGAACGGCAAGCCGAAGGAGGATATTACCTTTGTCTATCCGCACAGCCCGGTCTTTTCTTTTGTTGTCTGGAGCAATAACGCCTTAAAAGAAAGCACAAACATGCTGGAGCGAAGCGGTGAAATACAGTCTTACCTGACTCAGGCCAATGCCCGGACTCTGCGTAAAGGTAAAAC
>NZ_JRZZ01000112.1:0-652 GCF_002865965.1 Erwinia sp. B116 | reverse complement strand
CCCTCCCGGCGGGAAAGGGGATGGGGCAGCGCGTTTTACAAAAGCTACGGGGAGGCGCTCGACCGGCTGCAGTACCTGCTCAGTGACGACGACATCCTGACGGAAAATCACTTCAGGGAAGCGCAGCTGCAGACGGCGCGACAGCGCTTTACCGGCGTCAGGATAGGCGACGAGCCGGCGGACCAGGTGCTGACGAAAGAAGAAGCGGCACACGGCCACCGGTTTTTATTTCCGCTGCACGTTTTTGGTTACAACTGGCTGCAGTCCTGCGCTGATTCGGCGGCACTGCTGGGAGCCTTTATCCGCAGCGTGCTGGGACAGTATTACTACCGCCTGGCAGTGAACAAAGTCATTCTGGTCACCCACTCAATGGGGGGGCTGGTGGCCCGGCACTACTCGGAGAACATGAACGGACGGGAAAACATCCTGGGGATGGTGCACGGCGTGATGCCGGACCTGGGCTCACCGGCGGCGTACCGGCGCATGAAAACCGGCGAGCGCGGCATTACCGGGATGATTATCGGCGACAGCGCAGAAAAGCTGATGCCGGTGCTGGCCCAGTCCCCCGGTCCTTTACAGCTGCTGCCGGGCGGTGCTTATGGTCCCGGCTGGCTGAAAATCGAGAGCAGCGGTGCCCGGCTGTCCCTGCCGG
>NZ_JRZZ01000111.1:227-660 GCF_002865965.1 Erwinia sp. B116 | reverse complement strand
AGGCTACTTAGCTCAGCTGGTTAGAGCACAGCACTCATAATGCTGGGGTCACAGGTTCGATTCCCGTAGTAGCCACCATCTTTTTTTTGCGGGAGTGGCGAAATTGGTAGACGCACCAGATTTAGGTTCTGGCGCCGCAAGGTGTGCGAGTTCAAGTCTCGCCTCCCGCACCATTTCCATAGTTGGCTTGCACGGATGGGGTATCGCCAAGCGGTAAGGCACCGGTTTTTGATACCGGCATTCCCTGGTTCGAATCCAGGTACCCCAGCCAGTTTTTTTAGAAGTATCTGTTTGACTGATCACGAGACTGTGATGCGGACATTGGGATATCGCCAAGCGGTAAGGCACCGGTTTTTGATACCGGCATTCCCTGGTTCGAATCCAGGTATCCCAGCCAGTCAGCAGGGAGTAAAAGCAGTAACGCAGTAAATTT
>NZ_JRZZ01000111.1:0-217 GCF_002865965.1 Erwinia sp. B116 | reverse complement strand
GGGGTGTCGCCAAGCGGTAAGGCACTGGTTTCTGATACCAGCATTCCGGGGTTCGAATCCCTGCACCCCAGCCATATCAAGACGGCTGGTTAGTTTGGTCGCAAAGTACAAGTCGCTCGGGTTAACCGGTCGCAATGATAATTGGGGTGTCGCCAAGCGGTAAGGCACTGGTTTCTGATACCAGCATTCCGGGGTTCGAATCCCTGCACCCCAGCCA
>NZ_JRZZ01000110.1:0-669 GCF_002865965.1 Erwinia sp. B116 | reverse complement strand
CGCCTTCCTCCCCGCTGAAAGTACTTTACAACCCGAAGGCCTTCTTCATACACGCGGCATGGCTGCATCAGGCTTGCGCCCATTGTGCAATATTCCCCACTGCTGCCTCCCGTAGGAGTCTGGACCGTGTCTCAGTTCCAGTGTGGCTGGTCATCCTCTCAGACCAGCTAGGGATCGTCGCCTAGGTGAGCCATTACCCCACCTACTAGCTAATCCCATCTGGGCACATCCGATAGCGTGAGGCCCGAAGGTCCCCCACTTTGCTCTTACGAGGTTATGCGGTATTAGCTACCGTTTCCAGTAGTTATCCCCCTCTATCGGGCAGTTTCCCAGACATTACTCACCCGTCCGCCACTCGTCACCCAAGAGCAAGCTCTCTGTGCTACCGTTCGACTTGCATGTGTTAGGCCTGCCGCCAGCGTTCAATCTGAGCCATGATCAAACTCTTCAATTAAAAGTTCGATTTGCTGCAACAAGTGCAGCGATGCTCATCTGTAAAACGTCATAATGAATTTCATTATGTGTTCACTCGTGAGACTTGATATTTTTTGACACCCGAAGGTGTCTGATATCAATCCTGCGAGTGCCCACACAGATTGTCTGATAAATTGTTAAAGAGCGGTGCAATCAGTGCCGAAGCTTCCTGTTGCGAGGTGGCGTATATTACGC
>NZ_JRZZ01000109.1:0-683 GCF_002865965.1 Erwinia sp. B116 | reverse complement strand
GGTTGGTTGATAAGCTGGCACCCTAAAAACCGCCCTTGCACCCCGGAATGTAACTATTGCATTTTTATTCGAGCAACACTGCACATATTGAATTTAAATTAAATTAATCAGGATTTAGCAAGGCATGAGGAATATAATTACCGGGTACTCAGACGCGGGGCGAATGTGTGTCACCACATTCGCCCCGCTAACCACAAAAACTATACGAGGTAGTGATCATGGCTAAGCAGGAGTGTAATGCAGCAGAAGACAGATCAGAAGTTGCCGTTTCATCGATTCGGCATTTAACGGTGGGATATGCGAGCACGCTTCCGGATTATCAGCACGTTGCGGCGCTGAATATGAAGGGCAAGTGGCTGGAGGCGGCAGGTTTTACCACCGGTACCGAAGTGGATGTGCGGGTGATGGCCGGTTGCCTGGTGATCACCGCGCGGGAGCCTGAGCCCCAGCTGATGAAATCACTACGTAAGGTATGCAAATTTTCCGACCGCAGACAGCGGCAGGTTGAGGCATTTATTGGGGCGATGAAATAATCGCAGGCCGATCGTCCCGTCCCTGAAAGATCATAATAAGTATGCAGGAACTGTGGTGTTAATTGCAGTTCCTGCTGATGAGCCTGCTGGTTTAGTATTGAACCCTGAGATACAAGAAAAGCCCGCAATCAAGGTGTTTCTGTGGGTACA
>NZ_JRZZ01000108.1:0-715 GCF_002865965.1 Erwinia sp. B116 | reverse complement strand
CTCGTCGAGGATCTGCGCCACCACCTCCGGCACGGATTTATTGACGAAGAAACGGTGGGTGCGAAACTGTTTGTTCAGCAAAGAGAGGAAAGGCTCCAGCGTGATGGCATACGTTGCCTGATCGGCTGAGCCACCGGTCCGCTCAAAGCGGGTGACAACGCCGTGTACCACTTTTCGGCAGGTCAGGCCCTGTAAAACGCCGCTGCCCATCGTCAGGGTGACCGGTTTACTCAAAAGCCTCGTCGCATCAAGGTTTTTATCCGGGCTGGTGAACGTTATCGCGTAGCGGTACGTCTGGCTCATTGCTTCCTCCCCGCTAAAATGCTCAACGTCCAGCGGTGACGTGCAGGAAGGGATGTCCAGGTGATAGCGGTTGAGCGTCTTCGCCAGGAGGGAAGCAGCAGGATTTTTCAAATTGTCCATCATATAACCACGTCCTTATTCGTTATGAGTCACAGAGCAGCGCGGATTCCACACTGCGCAAGGGTGATGCCGTCGGCCTGCGTATCCAGTTCGCTGAACAGGCAGGCGCTAAGCAATACGGTCAGGGATGACATCAGTAATCCTCCTGCACACCGGCAGTTTTGGCATCATGGGTGCCGGTCAGCGAGCCCTGCGCCTGCGTGGCGTCCACGCTGAAAATGGCTTCCGGCAGGCGGAAGTTGCGCAGCCTGAGCAGGACCAGCGGCCCCTCGCCCGCTTCGGTGCGCAGGGT
>NZ_JRZZ01000107.1:0-745 GCF_002865965.1 Erwinia sp. B116 | reverse complement strand
TTTTTTCTGTCTTGCTTGCTTCATATCATATGAAAATTGATTTTCGATTTACTCTTCTTCAATGCCACGTAAAGACAAAATCCGTAGCGCACATTCTGAGTAGATTAGAATCTTCTTTGAACTCATCAACAGGATTTGATCATGGCAATACCCGTTTATCTATGGCTCTATGACGATGCCGGGAACCTCATTAAAGGAAGTGTCGATGTTCGGGATCGTGAAAGCAGCATCGAAATCATATGCTTAAATCACTGCATTGAAATTCCGACAGACAATGCCAACGGAAAAGTTACAGGAACGCGTATTCATTCAGCATTTTGTGTTGATAAGGAGGTTGACTCGTCAAGCCCGTATTTATATCAGGCGTTAACGACGGGGAAAACCCTCAGGCTTGCTGAGCTAAGGTTCTACAATATAAATGATGCTGGTATGGAAGAGCATTACTTTTCCGTAGTTATGGAGAGTGTAAAAGTAGAAGCCATCTCCTCACTAATGTATGACATCAAGAGTGACTATGGTGAAAGATGTAATCATCTTGAGTGTATTGAATTGAAGTATGAAAAAATCAAGTGGCATTACCTGAAAGGCAATATCGTTCATTCCGATAGCTGGAATGAGCGTAACACCGTTGCTATCTGACACCAGGAGACAGATTTATGTGGGTTTACAGCCAAAGCACCGGTGAGCTTTCCTATAACGGACGGCATGTTGAGACAGGATATTCTGGAAGGATGACGAATAAAAA
>NZ_JRZZ01000106.1:0-761 GCF_002865965.1 Erwinia sp. B116 | reverse complement strand
GCTGCTGCCGGGCGGTGCTTATGGTCCCGGCTGGCTGAAAATCGAGAGCAGCGGTGCCCGGCTGTCCCTGCCGGAGGATGATCCGTATGAGGAAATTTATCTGAACAAGACGGACTGGTGGCGGCTGTGTGAGCAGAATTTGCTGCTGGGTGATACTGACAGTGAGTGGGGAGCTTTCCAGGACAGAATAAAAGTAGATGTGAAAAAATTTATCGAAGAACTGAACGCTAAATACCATCCGCAGACCTGGCTGTTTTACGGTGCCAGTGCGGACAATCCGTCTGATGCATTCCTGACGTGGAAAGAGCGGATCCCGCTGTACGTGAAGGAGGCGCAGAGGGTCCGAAAGGATTCCGCTGAGCCGCTTGAGCTCTCCCCGTTAAGAACCCATGAGCTGATTTCGGCGGGGACACCCGGTGACGGCACCGTGCCGGTCAAGGCGATACGCACCTCATCTCCCCATGTTCGGGGCGTGCTGGCGACCGATGTCGATCATGAAGGGGCTTATGCCGCTGACCCCGTGGATCGTTCGCGTTCGGTTTACAGTGACCTGTCAGATGCCCTGGTGTTCACGGTTCGCTCGGTGGTGAAAATCGTGCAGCAGGTGCCACCGCCATGAAAAAAATCCCGCTTCAGCTGCTTATCCCGCTGGCGATAGTGCTGCTGGCGGCAGGATTCTATATTCATAATTTTGTGACGTTTGTGCATCCGCCACCGGCGTTAACGGACAAGGAAAAACGTATGGTCGATACCCTGTTTGC
>NZ_JRZZ01000105.1:0-761 GCF_002865965.1 Erwinia sp. B116 | reverse complement strand
GCAAACAGGGTATCGACCATACGTTTTTCCTTGTCCGTTAACGCCGGTGGCGGATGCACAAACGTCACAAAATTGTGAATATAGAATCCTGCCGCCAGCAGCACTATCGCCAGCGAGGTAAGCAGCTGAAGCGGGATTTTTTTCATGGAGGCGGCACCTGCTGCACGATTTTCACCACCGAGCGGACCGTGAACACCAGGGCATCTGACAGGTCACTTTAAACCGAACGCGAACGATCCACGGGGTCAGCGGCATAGGCCCCTTCATGATCGACATCGGTCGCCAGCACGCCCCGAACATGGGGAGATGAGGTGCGTATCGCCTTGACCGGCACGGTGCCGTCACCGGGTGTCCCCGCCGAAATCAGCTCATGGGTTCTTAACGGGGAGAGCTCAAGCGGCTCAGCGGAATCCTTCCGGATCCTCTGCGCCTCCTTCACGTACAGCGGGATCCGCTCTTTCCACGTCAGGAATGCATCAGACGGATTGTTTGCACTGGCACCGTAAAACAGCCAGGTCTGCGGATGATATCTGTCATTTAATTTTTCAATAAACTCTTGAACTTCCTCATTTATCCTCTTCTCATATTTATTCCACTCATCTTCTGTATTATCTAGCAGTAAATCCTGTTCACACAGCCGCCACCAGGCCGTTTTGTTCAGGTAAATTTCCTCATACGGGTTTTCCACCGGCAGGGACAGCCGGGCACCGCTGCTCTCGATTTTCAGCCAGCCGGGACCATAAGCACCGCCCGGCAGCAGC
>NZ_JRZZ01000104.1:0-795 GCF_002865965.1 Erwinia sp. B116 | reverse complement strand
GCATCCAGGAGGATTCGAACCTCCGACCGCTCGGTTCGTAGCCGAGTACTCTATCCAGCTGAGCTATGGATGCAAAATGGCGGTGAGGCGGGGATTCGAACCCCGGATGCAGCTTTTGACCGCATACTCCCTTAGCAGGGGAGCGCCTTCAGCCTCTCGGCCACCTCACCACTAGCACTCTTTCGAGTTGTGCTTCAGAACGTTGTTTCTGCTCATCGGCACTGCGTGGCGCACATATTACTTTCTGGGCGTTGTAAGTCAAACAATTTCTCAGGCTTTTTTAGTCAAATGCGTTTGTTTGCACAAAAGCCACGCAAAATGGCGACTTAGAGAACAAAAAGGGTGATTTATCAACAGCAACAGTGCGTTATCCGCCGGAAAACCCTGATAAAGAAAATCCGGTTTGCGGCCCCTTTCCGATTAGAAAGAGCCGAATACAGACCCCCAATGTACGGTAATTATCAGTCACCGCTGCTGAATCGCGGAAAAAACAGGCAATCCAGTGTTAACACCGGCTAATGGCGGCAGATAAAAGATGGTTCGCTGCAGAATCTGCATCCGGCTTATCGGAGGGGCTCCGGAACGCGGCCCTCCTACACCATCCAGCCTCAGGGCAAGAAGCGCTGTCCTTTGCACGAGGCTACAGAGCCCTGAACAGGTTCGCTGCAGAATCTGTACCCGGCTTATCGGAGGGGTTCCGGAACGCGGACCCGCTACACCATATATGGACGCTCCCGGTTGAACAAGGCGTTTTTCAGTAAGAGGTAAAATCGGTAAATGCAGCCATATATCCGG
>NZ_JRZZ01000103.1:0-837 GCF_002865965.1 Erwinia sp. B116 | reverse complement strand
TATATGGACGCTCCCGGTTGAACAAGGCGTTTTTCAGTAAGAGGTAAAATCGGTAAATGCAGCCATATATCCGGTTTCTGATGGGGCTTTCAACGCCCCGAACCATGATGAAATCCGCCAGGTGAGAACCAATCATCCTCTACGGGCTATAGTGCCCTACGTGTAACCGGTTTGCCTCACCTGCGGTCTTACCTGTTTTATCATCTCTCTGATTACACCAGCAATTTCCGGACTGCGTTGTACTCTGTTATGAGCCCCGGCGGGGCCTGAACTCGCTTCAGGCTACCGCAGGGGTTCGATACTCTGTGTCATGTACCAGCATCGACCACATTATCCGCGCCGTTTTACTGGCCTGGGCCACCACCGCGACATTGTGGTGCCTGCGCTTCAGCAGCGCGTCAAGCCACGGCATCTCTTCTTTATGGCGTTCAATGACCGATGCGACGGCGCGGGCACCGTGAACCAGAAGATAGCGGAAGTAGCCATCCCCGCGCTTACTGATGTGGCCCAGCCGTTGTTTACCCCCGCTGGAATGCTCCCGCGGCGTTAAGCCCAGCCAGGCTGTAAACTGTTTTGCCGTACCGAACTGCCTGCCGTTTCCAACGGATGCCACCAGATACGTGGCCGTCAGCAGACCGACGCCGGGGATTTTCGTCATGCGTTGACAGGCCTCCTCCGTTGCTGCCCACGCATTCAGCTGATGCTCAATCAGCGACAGCTGCTCTGTCAGCGCATGGATATGGGTCATTTGCCGGGAAGCGCTGGCACGAACGAAGGGTGAAAGCCAGTTTTCAGCATCTTCGATAATGTCGGGAACGCCCTGGTCGAAGGCTTTTT
>NZ_JRZZ01000102.1:0-925 GCF_002865965.1 Erwinia sp. B116 | reverse complement strand
TAATCATTATCATTCGCACCTGTAAAGCCCTTTCCCGAAGTTTTTTTGCTTGATCTGTCAATTAAAAACCCTGATTTTAAAGAGGATTTCATTAACTACGGAGAGGAAAAATGAGTGAGATAACCGTTCGCCACGTGGTCCCGGAAGATGCCGAAGCCCTGCAGGCGCTCTATGGCCAGCCAGAAACCTACAGCGACACGCTACAGCTCCCTCATCCCTCGCTAATGAAATGGCGCGAAAAGCTCGCCGCAATCCCGGACGGCACGCAGATGCTGGTCGCCTGCATCGACGGTAAAGTAGCAGGCCAGGCCACCGTGTACATTAACGGCCCCGCCCGCCGCCGCCATACGGCCAGCTTCGGCATCGGCGTGGACGTGCAGCAGCGCGGTAAAGGCGTAGCCAGCGCGCTAATGCGCGCGATACTGGATCTGTGCGACAACTGGCTGGGTGTGGATCGCGTTGAGCTGACGGTATTCGCCGACAACCCGGCCGCCGTCCGCTTATACGAAAAATTCGGCTTCGAAACCGAAGGCCGCGCCCGCCGCTTCGCCATCCGCAACGGCCAGCAGGTGGACGCCCTGTATATGGCGCGGTTTAAACCCTGACTAAGCAAACGTAAAATGTAACCGCTGGCTCCTGAGGTGAGGTTGCTGTGGCTCACGGGATAAGGTTGCTGTGGCTCCGGAGTAAGGTTGCTGTGGTTCGCGGGGTAAGGTCGGCCGTTGGTGGCAGATCGCCGGGTCGCCATAAACCCCTCCCTGGGGGCTCGGACGGCGCATCCGTGCGCCGTACGCCCGGCTAATCTGTCCCCCAACGGCCTCCCCCTCGAGCTACTGCATTGCTTTGGTAAAAACCCTTTTCACGCTGAGTCTTGAGGTCTTGAGGTCTTGAGGCAGCTATACAGAAGATTACAGGCAATCGGGGT
>NZ_JRZZ01000101.1:0-941 GCF_002865965.1 Erwinia sp. B116 | reverse complement strand
CAAAGCACCGGTGAGCTTTCCTATAACGGACGGCATGTTGAGACAGGATATTCTGGAAGGATGACGAATAAAAATAATCCTTCTCGTCAGCAAGTAAAGGGGTTAGGGCCTATTCCTCAGGGGACTTATAGAATAGGTAAGTATACTCGTTCTAAAGGACCCTATACCATTATCCTGACGCAAATTTCAGGAGAAAGTTTTGGACGTAATGAATTCAGAATACATGGTGAACGCATTAAAGGCCCCCCGGGCTGGGCTTCTGAAGGATGCATTGTTATGGGGGCTGGCACACGCAGACTAGTCGCTAACTCCCCTGACAATACGCTGGTGGTCGTGCGATGAAAGGATTAGTGCTTTTTATACTCACAGTTCCCCTGTTTGCCAACGCTATACAGCCTAAGGATTTGACTTCAGCAGATGAACATCATAAATATCTGCTTTTGCAAAATCCGGCTAACAGTAAACAGTTAATCCGCGGCGTAAAGTCATCGCAACCGATATGGCTGGCGGTGGTTCCCGATATTATCGACAGCCTTCCTCAATCGCAAAATCATGCGCTAATGAATGCGCTGGCAGCGTCACTTATCCGGTCTGCCCCTGATACGCTGCACACGCTGGCAGAAGTGGACAAGGTTATCGCCAGAGAAGGACACTCATCGCAGCGTGATAAATTTGGTTCCGATATCATTTGTGTGTATGTACCGGACCCGGATATTTACAACAAACAGTCAGTAAAAGAGTATTTCTCAAGGGCAAAGGCGGTGTTGCCTCAGGCTGGTGAGGCGGGTCGATCGTGCCTGGAGATTATGGGAGAACTTATTGCTGAGATGAAACGCGAGAATGAGAAAAAACCGTACAAGTGGGGTAATAAGGATTATTTTAAAAGCTATTACCCGTTAAATGTACCCACAGAAACACCTTGATTGCGGGCTTTTCTTGTA
>NZ_JRZZ01000100.1:0-941 GCF_002865965.1 Erwinia sp. B116 | reverse complement strand
TACAAGAAAAGCCCGCAATCAAGGTGTTTCTGTGGGTACATTTAACGGGTAATAGCTTTTAAAATAATCCTTATCACCCCACTTATACGGTTTTCTCTGATTATCGCGCTTCATCTCAGCAATAGCTTCACCCATGAGTTCCAGACATGATCTCCCCGCCTTACCCGCTTGAGGAAGCACCCTTTGAGCCCGTGCGAAGTATTCAATAACCGACTGCTTATTATAAATTTTCGGATCAGGCGTATATACGCAAATGATATAGGAACCGAATCTGTCGCGTTCCGTCGATTGTTCTTCTCTGGCAATCAGCTTATCAACCTGCGCAAGTACCTTCAACGTTGCGGGAGCCGAGCGGATCAGTGATGCAGCCAGCGCATTCATTAGCGGTATATATTGTGATTGGGGAATACTGTCGATAATACCCGGAACCACCTCCAGCCATGCCGGCTGTGATGACTTAACGCCATTAATAAGTTCATCAACGTTGGCTGTGTCTGTCAAAAGCAGATGTTTTTTATGACTGTCTACCGTTAGTAACTCCTTAGGCTGCAAAGCACTCGCAAACACTGGAACCAGTAATGCAAAGATAGCTAATGATTTCATGGCACTACCACCAAAACTTTATCAGCAGAGTTAACAACTTCTCTCCGGGTACCCAGTCCCATAACGATACACCCTTCAGAAGCCCAACCAGAAGGCCCCTTAACACGCTCACCGTGTATTCTGAATTCACTCCGACCAAAACTTTCTCCTGAAACTTGCGTTAAAATAATGGTGAGCGGTCCTTTAGAACGGGTATGAATCCCTATCCTGTAAGTCCCCTGCGGAATTGGCCCTAAACCCTTTACCTGCTGACGAGAAGGATTGTTTTTATTCGTCATCCTTCCAGAATATCCTGTCTCAACATGCCGTCCGTTATAGGAAAGCTCACCGGTGCTTTG
>NZ_JRZZ01000098.1:0-1262 GCF_002865965.1 Erwinia sp. B116 | reverse complement strand
ACGTTATCTATGCCGTCAGGCAACGATACACTTTTGCGGTTTGCTCAATACGGAGAAGAGGTAATGGAAAATGTATAACCAATCAAAAATTATTCTGCTTTCCTTGGTATTGTTTACTGTGGCGGGTTGCAACATAAGTAGAACTGTCAACAAAACATTATACCCGCCTGCGAATACAAAATGGGTCAATATTGAAGTAAAAAATCCATCTCAGTATACGAAACCGTTTCCGATTGAGGTCAGATACATCTCGTATGAATGCATGAAAAAAAGAATTAGTGGATTTGATGGCTCAGTTATCACGGAACCCAGCTATAACGTTATTGGGATCCCCATGCAGCAAGGGAGTAGTGATATCTGGGAAGCAAAAGTAGCAATGACTGGCGGCGGTTCATGTAAATGGGCTTTGAGCGCCGTAACGCTTGGTATTGAATATATTGATGCTACTCACCTTGGCAAGGATCTTGTACCTGGTACGGCGATAGGTGTGACGCTTGCTTTTGATAATGATGCTTCGCGTAATGGCCAATTCACCTCCTCTATAGGTGACTTGAATATTACGCGTAAATATTACCCATATATTCGAGAGAGGAAAATAGCAGAGAAAACAAAATCGCTTTCTCTGTTAGGGAAAGAAAATTTCCTTTCTTACAGAGTATCTAAGTTTAGCAGTATTTATTTTTACCCTGAAGTTGATGAGATGAAAATTGTTAGATATATAGAGCCATCAAAAAAAACTGATGGTGTGTACTCCAAAATAATTTATCCGGATGGAAGTGTTGCACCAGAAAAAACACTTTTTCCTGATTTTGATAAGGTTGACAAGATGAAAATTAATTAATTATTTTTATATCGAGAATGAAATTTGGCAAAAGGTCTGGTTTTTATTAGTGAGAAAACCTCTCACGGCGGAAAAGTGGATTCCGCCTCTTTGATTTTTCCCCAAAGGCAGTAATCCGGACAGATGCGCTAATTTAAATATTTTGGAACACTTTATGACATCCTATGTTCCCTATATGTATAACAAAGTTTTAGAGCTGATTGATAATGCCGGGATAGTGGAAAAACGTACCTTTACTGAGCATCTGTATAACGTTGATTCATTCAGGGAGCAGATGGAAGAAAATAAAAATGGCATGCCGGAAAGAGAGTTAGCAAGAAATAACATCTTTCTAAATATAGATGGCTTGCTTGGCGTATCGCTTTCCCCTACGTTATCTATGCCGTCAGGCAACGATACACTTTTGCGGTTTGCTCAATAC
>NZ_JRZZ01000097.1:0-1267 GCF_002865965.1 Erwinia sp. B116 | reverse complement strand
TTCTCTTTCGGGATTTCCTCATCCTTTCTGCCACTTAAGCGCGAGATCAACGATTGCAGCGCGGCCAGTTTTGCTGGTTTTTCGTTCATCTGAGCCTCAGTGAAACCTGCATTAATATAAGTTTTTTTCCTTTGCAGATACTTAGAGTCTGACAAGTCAAGTATTTCAGTAGTAATAACAAAAGCTGTCATATTAACATACACATGAGCTTCCAGAACCCTGCCAAGATCATCCTCACCTGAAATATTTCTGTCAAAAATAAAACCCTTACCTTCGGGAAGCATAATTTTTTCTTTTATAAACGGTGCGTTTTTAGGATCGTTCCCTGGCTTATTAATCGCATCCCGTAACTCCTGCTCCCGCAGTTTTATCCGCTGCTGGAAGGCGGGTGGGTAGATCCATTTACTGCTGATTCTAAAGTCGTCGATAAAAATCATATCGCGCAGGCTGTTGTTAAATGAGTGCGGCACATCTATCACATAACGTCCGATACACTGTGGTTTCGTCTCTGCAAACAGGGTGTCTGTCACGGCACTCTCCTTCGGTGTCATATGCGGTAAGGTCGTGGCGATGGCCGGGGCAGCGAACAACATGCCGGTAACCATCAGCAATAACAGGGTAATTTTCTGCACAGATGTCATGGGACCGGGACCTCCTGAACCACTTTTACAATCGCCCGCAGGATATATTTCAGGGCCGGCATCAGGCGAAGCCGGCGAAAAAATCAACATACCTCCTGCTATTTATAGCGCAATGAATTAACCAGCCGGTCCCAGATTTCAATCATCTGCGCTTCGCTGTAGCGCGTTTTTTTGTACTCACTACTGAGGCTAATATTCAGGTTGGGTTTTTCAGGCGTGCCATCCCGTTCGTTAGCATAAAAATCAAAGTCGTAGAAAGTGGTTTTTTCATTTTCATTCGTCACCGGATTTCTAAGGGTTTGTGTACCACCAAACAGCCACATTTCGGCGGGAATGTCGTTTACTGAACGAGCCTCTTTTTTAATGGTGTACTCATTAGATGTTTTGAGCGCTTCGTTTATTTGCGCACTGCGATTAAAAAGGGTGTCATCTGAACCAGCTATCGTATTATCCATTTCTGCACCAAAGTTGAAATCGTCATTTTCATATTGGAATGTTACTCTTTCAGCATGTTTAACATCATCATCCCTGATAAATCCGTTCGGAATACATACCCCTTTCTCTTTCGGGATTTCCTCATCCTTTCTGCCACTTAAGCGCGAGATCAACGATTGCAGCGCGGCCAG
>NZ_JRZZ01000096.1:0-1363 GCF_002865965.1 Erwinia sp. B116 | reverse complement strand
CGGGAGGGGCCGCGCGCGGCGTGATCCTGCCGCTGCTCTCTGCCGGCTGCAGCGTGACCATTGTTAACCGCACGCACGCAAAGGCTGAGGAGCTGGCACAGCTGTTTGCCCACCACGGCGGCGTGCGGGCGCTCGCTCGTGACGAACTGGCCGGCGCAGAGTTTGAGCTGGTGATCAACGCCACCTCAAGTGGCGTATCCGGCGCGGTGCCCGACCTGCCAGCACAGCTGGTGAATAGCGGTACGCGCTGCTACGACATGTTCTATCAGGTGGGAGATACCCCGTTCCTGCACTGGTGCCGTCTGCAGGGAGCCAGCCAGATGGCTGACGGCCTGGGAATGCTGGTGGGCCAGGCGGCGCATGCCTTTATGCTGTGGCACGGCGTTATGCCGGATATCACCCCGGTGATTGCCCGGCTGAAGCAGGAGATGAGCGCGTGAACCCGGCAATAAAGGAGAGCAGGTAAAACGATCGGGGTCAGGTCTGGCTCTCTTCGGCCAGGTAGTCATCCTTCCAGCCGACATAGTTGTTCGCGGAATAGAGCAGGCCGGCAATTTCAGCCTCCGTTAACGGGCGGACTTTGCGGGCCGGGCTGCCTAAATAGAGATGGCCGCTCTCCAGCCGCTTGCCCGGCGCGACCAGGCTACCGGCACCAATCATCACATCATCCTCTATTACTACACCGTCCAGTACGATCGTTCCCATGCCAACCAGTACCCGGTTGCCAATCCTGCAGCCGTGCAGCATCACCTTATGGCCAACGGTAACATCCTCTCCAATCACCAGCGGGTGACCTTCAGGCTTTGCCGCAGACTTATGGGTGACGTGCAGTACGCATCCGTCCTGGATATTGCTGCGTTTCCCGATGGTCACGCGGTTGACGTCACCGCGGATGGCGACCAGCGGCCAGATTGCCACATCATCCGCCAGCCGGACATCGCCAATCACCACGCTGCTGCTATCGACTCTCACCCGTTCGCCCAGTTGCGGACTCATACCTTTATAACTACGCAAATTCGTGCTCATGACAGCCTCTCTGTTAGATCCTTAAGGGTACGCGTTGAGACTAAACGATCCTGCAGCGCTTTTCGCCCCTTAAAAATGCCTTAAAAATGCGCGATTAGCCTGATATATCAACGAAGAGAATGAAAAGAAAGCAACCGATAAGAAAGATCCAAAAAAGGCTTGTGCATTAAATTCGGATCCCTATAATGCGCATCCATCGACACGGAACAACGGCTTACAGGCCAGCGTGTTGAGAGGTTCAGGAAGTACTCTGAACCGCCGGAAAAAACTTCTCAAAAAGAAGTTGACTCCGAAGGAGGAAAGCGTAATATACGCCACCTCGCAACAGGAAGCTTCG
>NZ_JRZZ01000095.1:0-1449 GCF_002865965.1 Erwinia sp. B116 | reverse complement strand
TGGGGGCTTGGCATCGCCCATCCATGGGCGCTGACAGTCCGCTTATCCGCATCACCCCCCGATTGCCTTTTTGCTGATGTGTTGCTGTCAGCAGCGATCTGCTTTACCGCATCACCCCCCGATTGCCTTTTTGCTGATGTGTTGCTGCCAGCAGCGATCTGCTTTACCACATCACCCTCAGATTGCCTTTATGCTGATGTGTTGCTGTCAGAAGCGATCTGCTTATCCGCATCACCATCAGATTGCCTTTATGCTGATGTGTTGCTGCCAGCAGAGATCTGCATTACCGCATCATCCCCCGACAGCTTTTAGGCTGATTTATCACTGTATTACCAATAGCAAATACCCCCCTGCATGCAGTAATACTCTCTGTTCACAAACAGGGTTCAAGGAAGAGTTATGGGTTGGGATACGCTGGCAGCGTTACAGTTTATTCGTTCACACGCGAGTAGCACTTCTCACAATCGATGTGCTGAATATACCCGGCGTGCTGTAGAAGCCGGAGGGGTAAGGCTGGAACATCACGCGGATGCTAAAGACTATGGCCGCTCTCTGAAGCAGGCAGGTTTCATCGAAATTCAGCCAGGCATGAACCTTATCGCGGGGGATGTCGTGGTCATTCAGCCTTATTCTGGGGGCAATCCCAGCGGTCATATGGCGATGTTTGACGGACAACGCTGGTATTCTGATTTTCTTCAGCGAACGATGTATCCAGGGCCGGGATACCGTCAGCATCAACCTCCTTACCAGATATACAGGATGAACTAATGGTGCGTGTTTCTTTGTTAATTATCTCATTGCTGACGTCCACCTGTTACGCGGCCAGTCAGACTGCTGCACAGCAGGTGCAGGCGTTTTATACGATGTATCTGAATGCGTGGGTAGCAGATGAGACGCCCGACCTGCATTCATCTGAGATGCAGCAGTATGTGGCAGAGCAGACGCTGGATCGGCTGGCAGAGCTGCAAAGCAACCCGAACGATAATAATCTGGCATCGGATTATTTCACTTATACACAGGATTACGATCCGAGCTGGGTTGCCGCGTTGAAGGTTGGTAAAGCCGCTTTATCGCCGCCCTTTACGACCGTTGATGTCTGGTTAGGGATCGAGGGTGGCAGGCATCGGCACCTGCGTACCTGGCTGCAACAGGAGCAAGGGAGCTGGAAGATTGTGCGGGTGAAGGATATTGATAACAACTATCAGCAGCAGTTGGGCGAATAACGTTGTTTTATAATCAACTTTGGCAAAAATTCGTGTGAAGCTCAGGTGTGAAAAATGCAGTCAGGGAAGTAGCTGTAAGGGCGGTGCTTATGGTTATGGACTTTGCTGCTGGGGCTGGGGCTGGGGCTGGGTTGAGTTGGGTACTTTTCTGGTGCTTTCGTGCTTCTGGTTAGGGGCGTTGCTGCTAAACCGGCGCCTGGCTTATCGGGGGATGATGCGGAACGCG
>NZ_JRZZ01000094.1:0-1840 GCF_002865965.1 Erwinia sp. B116 | reverse complement strand
AGCAGCCGCGCCAGCGTTTCCGCCAGCAGCGTTTTACCGCTGCCGGTCGGCCCGATCAGCAGAATGTTACTTTTTCCCAGCTCGATGCCGTTGCTGGTATCGCCGTTGCGCAGGCGCTTGTAGTGGTTATACACCGCCACCGACAGCACCTTTTTCGCCCGCACCTGGCCGATGACGTAGTCATCCAGGTGGTGGCGGATTTCATGCGGCGTCGGCAGGGAATTACGCTCACGGTGCGGCGCCACTTCCTTAATCTCTTCGCGAATGATGTCGTTACATAAATCAACGCACTCATCGCAGATGTACACTGACGGGCCGGCAATCAGCTTGCGCACTTCATGCTGGCTTTTGCCGCAAAAAGAGCAGTACAGCAGCTTTCCTGAACCGTCTTTGCGTTTCTCTGTCATCAGTTAAACCTCATGCCTTCTTGAACAGACCTGAGTGGGCTGTCTTAATTTTCGCGTACCAGACCCTAATATAGCCCACTTTGCCGGATAAATGGGAGTAAAACCGGGTTTCAGGCCGGATTTCAGGCTTAAAACTGTGAACTCTGATGACACGCGCATCCCGCGCTGACAGCGCATTCCCCGGCGACTTTTGCACAATTAACCCGCTGTTTTGCATGATGAATAACGGGCGAAAAGCCGGTTGATTTAGCTGACCATTGGATTATGCTAAACTCTGGTCACTTACAGAATCCGATGGAGTTGTCAGGCATGCCTCAAGAGCCAAAGAAAGAAGAAAACGGCCAGGAAGAGAAGAACTCTGCGCTGGCAGTCAGCAAACTGCTGCAGTCGCGCTCGATCATTATCTCCGGTGAGATCAATCAGGAGCTGGCGGAGAAAGTCACCGCTCAGCTGCTGATCCTGCAGGAGATGGGCGATGAGCCAATCAAGCTGTTCATTAACAGCCAGGGCGGCCACGTCGAAGCAGGTGACACCATTCACGATATGATTAAGTTCGTGCGGCCGAAAGTGGTGGTGATCGGCACCGGCTGGGTGGCCAGCGCCGGCATTACTATCTTCCTCGCCGCCGAGAAAGAGAACCGCTACTCGCTGCCTAATACCCGCTTCATGATCCACCAGCCGCTGGGCGGCGTGCGTGGTAAAGTGTCAGATATTGAAATTGAAGCGAAAGAGCTGCTGCGCGCACGCGCGCGTATTAATCAGCTGATCAGTAAAGCGACCGGTCAGCCGCTGGAGAAAGTCGAGAAAGACACCGACAGCAACTACTGGATGAGTCCGGAGCAGGCGGTAGACTACGGTATTGCCACCCACGTCATCAGCCAGTGGACTGAGCTGAAAGTCTAAACGGCGCTAAGCATAAAAAAGAGCCCGCAGCACTGCTGCGGGCTCTTTTTTTTGGCAACTCCCCGGCGGCACAAAGCCACCGGGCAGGATTAACACCACTACTCGCCAGAAGCCTGCTGCGCTTCCGACTGGCCATAGATCAGCTTCGGCGCGCCGTTGCCGTCAATTACCGACTCATCCACCACCACTTTCTCCACATCGTCCAGCGACGGCAGATCGTACATGGTGTCCAGCAACGCGGCTTCGACAATCGAACGCAGGCCACGTGCGCCGGTCTTACGCGACATCGCCTTCTTCGCGATGGCGGTCAGCGCCTCGTCACGGAACTCGAGATCCACGCCTTCCAGGTTAAACAGCGCCTGGTACTGCTTGGTCAACGCGTTTTTCGGCTCGCGCAGGATCTGGATCAGCGCGTCTTCGCTCAGTTCGGTCAGCGTCGCCACCACCGGCAGACGACCGATAAACTCAGGGATCAGGCCGAACTTGATCAGGTCCTCCGGCTCAACCTGCGCCAGCAGCTCCCCTTCCGT
>NZ_JRZZ01000093.1:1558-1891 GCF_002865965.1 Erwinia sp. B116 | reverse complement strand
GACAGGGTGCCGTTCGGCGCGGTCAGCGCTTCGCGGGTCAGGCCGGAGACCGCCTCAGAGAAGGTGATGGTCACGGTGGACGCTTCACCCGCCTTCAGCGCGGTATCGCTCAGCTGGATGGTGGCGGTCGGCAGTTGCGTGTCGATGGCGAAGTTGTCAGATTCCACCAGGCCCTGGCCGATATTGCCGGCCGCATCGCGAACGTACGACTGGTTCAGCACGATCAGGTTAGTCGCGTCGGTCACATCAGCGTTCGGCGTGTAAGTGCCGGTCCAGGTGATGCCGCCGTCGGTGGTGATCAGCTCGGACAGCGTCCCGTTTGGTGCTGCAAAT
>NZ_JRZZ01000093.1:669-1548 GCF_002865965.1 Erwinia sp. B116 | reverse complement strand
AGGACGATCAGATTGGTGGCGTCAGTAACATCGGCGTTCGGCGTATAAGTACCTGTCCAGGTAATGCCGCCGTCGGTGGTGATCAGTTCAGACAGCGTGCCGTTTGGCGCCGACAGCGCTTCGCGGGTCAGGCCGGAGACCGCCTCAGAGAAGGTGATGGTCACAACGGACGTTTCACCCGCACGCAGCGCTGTGTCGCTTAGCTCGATAGTGGCGGTTGGCAGCTGGGTGTCGATCGCAAAGTTGTCAGACTCCACCAGGCCCTGCCCGATATTGCCCGCCGCATCACGCACCCAGGTCTGGTTCAGCACCAGCTGGTTAGTCGCGTCGGTCACGTCAGCGTTCGGGGTCCAGGTTCCGGTCCAGGTGATGCCGCCGTCGGTGCTGGTCAGCTCGGACAGGGTGCCGTTTGGCGCCGACAGCGCTTCGCGGGTCAGGCCGGATACGGCTTCGCTGAAGGTGATTGTGACAACGGACGTTTCACCCGCACGCAGCGCGGTATCGCTCAGCTGAATGGTGGCGGTTGGCAGCTTTGTATCAATCGCAAAGTTGTCCGATTCCACGAGGCCCTGACCGATATTGCCCGCCGCGTCACGAACGTACGACTGGTTCAGGACGATCAGATTGGTGGCGTCAGTAACATCGGCGTTCGGCGTATAAGTACCTGTCCAGGTAATGCCGCCGTCTGCACTGATCAGCTCGGACAGCGTACCGTTTGGCGCCGACAGCGCTTCGCGGGTCAGGCCGGAGACGGCTTCGCTGAAGGTGATAGTCACAACGGACGTTTCACCCGCACGCAATGCGGTGTCGCTCAGCTGAATTGTGGCGGTTGGCAGCTTTGTATCAATCGCAAAGTTGTCCGACTCCACCAGGCCCTGC
>NZ_JRZZ01000093.1:0-358 GCF_002865965.1 Erwinia sp. B116 | reverse complement strand
CCGGATACGGCTTCGCTGAAGGTGATTGTGACAACGGACGTTTCACCCGCACGCAGCGCGGTATCGCTCAGCTGGATGGTGGCGGTCGGGAGCTTCGTGTCGATCGCGAAGTTATCAGACTCCACCAGGCCCTGACCGATATTGCCCGCCGCGTCGCGCACCCAGGTCTGGTTCAGCACCAGCTGGTTAGTCGCGTCGGTCACGTCAGCGTTCGGCGTGTAAGTGCCGGTCCAGGTGATGCCGCCGTCGGTGGTGATCAGCTCGGACAGCGTACCGTTTGGCGACGACAGCGCGTCGCGGGTCAGGCCGGAGACGGCTTCGCTGAAGGTGATGGTCACGGTGGACGCCTCACCCGCTT
>NZ_JRZZ01000092.1:0-2164 GCF_002865965.1 Erwinia sp. B116 | reverse complement strand
TATTGAGCAAACCGCAAAAGTGTATCGTTGCCTGACGGCATAGATAACGTAGGGGAAAGCGATACGCCAAGCAGCCCTTCTATATTCAGAAAGATGTTATTTCTTACTAACTCTTTCTCCGGTATGCCATTTTTATTTTCTGCCATCTGCTCCCTGAATGAATCAACGTTATGCAGATGCTCAGTAAAGGTACGCTTTTCCACTATCCCGGCATTATCAATCAGCTCTAACACCTTGTTATACATATAGGGCATATAGGAGGTCATAAAGTGTTCAAAAAGATTTATATTAGCGCCTCTGTCCGGATTACTGCCTTTGGGGAAAAAGTCCGTTAGATCTGCCTGCGTTAATGACGCTTTAAACTCTTTCTGCTTCTGACCAGCCTGCTGCATCTCCTGCTCCGCCAGCGCAGGGACCAGGTAAAGTTTAGCCTTAATGGGCAGTGAATTTATGATGGTAATACATCCCGCCGGAGTCGGCAGATCTCTCTTGCACTCTTTCCATTCCCGACTCTGGGTGACGGTGAGAAAGGCTACCGTATTGCCGTGGTGCCAGAAGCAGTCTCCCCAGGCAACCATCTGGTAAGCGAGAAGTTCACCCAGTGACCAGAAAAAGCCCAGAATACCGCCCAGCCATCCCCAGAGTTTATATAACTCATTATCCAGGTTGGCTTCCGCGGGTACAGCTGGAATCGGATCATTATCATTAACATGACGGAAATGGGTAATCTCCGACAATTGCATTACGGCATCGCGGGTAAAGGTTCGTGGCATTCCATAAGTATAAAGGAGAGGACTGTAATTCTTCAATTTTGCTGCATGAATTAGAGCCAAAGCCCCACCTAAGCTATGGCCAGAAATAAATAATAGTCTACCTTGCAACTTATCGAACAAGTCTTCAATCTCTTTTTCAAATTTTAGCTCAATCCGACTATATCCGCTCCAGAATCCGGTATGCACTTTCCCATTAGGAAGTAACATGGTGCATTGCGTTCTATCTATATCGCATATTTCTGAATTTACTGGTCTGAACGCAATATCCGTCCCCACATCAAACAAGCTGGCCGTGCCACGCCAGGCAACAATCACCTTATCCGCGTTATAGACATAATAAAGCTGCGTATCACCGTCTGCCTTTGTTGCTGCAGTATCCTCCTCTGTCTGTGCTGTTCCATGTGGATTCTTCTCATCTGCCTTAGGCGAAGTATCTCGCGAGGTATCCATAAACACCGGGGGATAATATCGCTTACTGTAGGGAACATCCTGTACTAACGTATTCCATGCAGCGCCGTCTTTATAAAGCTGAGGTAACCGGGAAAGATCCTGACACTGGTTAACAAAAAAGCTCATAATTGACACCGTATCCAGAGTGCTGTCATTTGCATAGGCAAGCGTCGCTGCCGCCCCAAGGTTAATTCCATTCGCAATGGAATAGTCCTTTTGATGATGCAGAACAAGCTCCCATGCTCTGAAAGGGCATATTTCAATCACGTGTCGTTTTTCCAGCTGATTGGTTCTTATTTTCACTCCTTTCATAATTTTATCCTGAGGGAAATGGAATGGCGGCCAGACCTCCCCATTTCTTAACTCAACTGAAGGAAGCGTCCGGCAAAGTTCACCAATCACGGCATAATGCCAGATATACCCTTTATCTTCAGCTTCAGGACGCACAACAGAATCATTTTCCGTATCCCTGCTAACACGCAATGCACGTTTTTCCATTTCCGTAGTCAGTTGATTACCATCTAACGTCAGCCTCAATTCAAGTCCATGTGGCATATCAATACGGATAAGTCCGTCAGCATCGCTTTGACCTGTATATGTAAAGTTATCGACTGGCCCGGAAACCGGATGAGAACTTTCGGCAGTCCATGGCATATTCGCCACTGGAACATTTTTCTCATCTACAAGTTGAAATTCAACCCAATAAGGTTTCTGCTTTCCCACCGTAGCTTTTGCCTCTGTATGCGTCACAGATGTCACTAATGAACTGCCTGACATAAACATCCCTCCTTATTAAGGTTTAATAAAAAATTATTAGTTCTCTTCTCTTGTAAAATAAAATGCTCCAACCTTAATTATCTCTGAAAATAACACAGCAACAAGAAATACCGCCCCAACTTTGATAGACATAGTTTTAAACATCCATGGCAATGTTGAAATAG
>NZ_JRZZ01000091.1:0-2290 GCF_002865965.1 Erwinia sp. B116 | reverse complement strand
TAAAATCGCAGCGTGAATAATGAAGAGAATAAGGATAACTGTATAGCGGTGTAATCCCTAATAAAACAGGGGGTTGACCGAATTTGCAAAAAGTGTGCTGGCCGGTGAGTTTTCAGCGGCGCGCCTCCCCGTCAGATTGTATAGATTTTATACTGCCGGTCTTAATATGATTGGAGGACGTGTGAATAAGATCCCGCCTCTGTATTACGCTACAAAGCCTTAATCCGGTAATCATCTGCCACATAAATGCGAAGCACCGAATGATGAGTCTGCTAATCTTTAAGGTCGCAGTACACGCCTAATTCCCCACAGGAGAGAAAAGATGAGCAATCTGCAACATCGCCAGCTGGGCCGTTCCGGCATTCAGGTTCCGCGGCTGACCTTTGGTGGCAACGTGTTTGGCTGGACCGCCGATCAATCCACCTCATTTTCCCTGCTCGACGCGCTGGTGGAGAAGGGGCTGAACTTTATCGATACCGCCGACGTTTACTCGCGCTGGGTGGACGGTAACGAGGGCGGCGAATCAGAAACCATTATCGGTAACTGGCTGCACAGGAGCGGCAAGCGCGACCAGATCGTGCTGGCGACCAAGGTCGGTATGGACCTTGGCAACGGGAAAACCGGCCTGGCCCCGGCCTATATTCGCCAGGCGGTGGAGGCTTCGCTGAAGCGCCTGCAAACCGACTATATTGACCTCTACCAGGCGCACCGTGACGACCAGGACACGCCGCTGCAGGAGACGCTGGCCACCTTTGACGCACTGGTGAAAGAGGGCAAAGTGCGCGCCATCGGTGCCTCAAATTATTCCGGCGCACGGCTGGAAGAGGCGCTGCAGGTCAGTAGTGATAACGGTTTTGCCCGTTACGAGACGCTGCAACCGGAGTACAACCTCTACGATCGCCGTGAGTATGAGAGCGATCTGGAAGGGGTGGTGCAGGCGCATGGCCTTGGCGTCATCAACTACTACTCGCTGGCCAGCGGCTTCCTCAGCGGCAAATACCGCAAGCCAGAAGACGCATCGAAGAGCGCGCGCGGCAAAGGGGTGGTGGAGAAGTATCTGAACAAGCGCGGGCTCAGTATTGTGGATGCGCTGGTGCAGGTTGCCGAAGCGCATCACGCCTCGCCGACCCAGGTGGCGCTGGCCTGGCAGATTGCCCGCCCGTCGATCACCGCCCCCATCGTCAGCGCCACCTCGCTGGCACAGGTCGACGAGCTGGCAAAAGCCGCAGAGCTGCAGCTGAGCGACAGCGATCTGCGCCTGCTCTCTGAGGTCAGCAGCTACTAAGCTATTTTCATGCAGCAATCCGGGGATGCTTTCTGGCATCCTCGGCGACCAGAACAATACCCAGCCGCGCTTCATCCGGCTGAACGCTCCAGATTTCACCTTCCGGAATAGATTGCTGGTCATAGCGGACCCGCTCACCGTCATAGGGATAGAAATTGCCCTCTTCGGCATCCAGCACAAAGACGTTTAACTGTTCTGACGTACGGGCTCAACGGACGCTCTCACCTTGTTGAGCTCAGGCTCTGGCACACCGATGCCGTTTAAGGGAGGGCGTCCATCCCTTCTTTTAGCTTTTGCGTGACTGGTTTAAGGGCATCGCTTTTTGTCCGGGAGCCGGGTTCGGCCGCTGGCGACAGAACGCCGGGACGCCGTAAACCCTTCCCTGGGGGCTCGGATGCCGCATCCTTGCGGCATACGCTCGGCTAACCTGCTCGCCAACGGCCTCCATTGCTGGCGTTCGCGTTGCTGGTTTAAGGGCGTCGCTTTTCGTCCGGGTGCCTGGTTCGGCCGTTGGCGACAGAACGCCGGGACGCCGTAAACCCTTCCCTGGGGGCTCGGATGCCGCATCCTTGCGGCATACGCCCGGCTAACCTGTTCGCCAACGGCCTCCATTGCTGGCGTTCGCGTTGCTGGTTTAAGGGCGTCGCTTTTCGTCCGGGTGCCTGGTTCGGCCGTTGGCGACAGAACGCCGGGACGCCGTAAACCCTTCCCTGGGGGCTCGGATGCCGCATCCTTGCGGCATACGCCCGGCTAACCTGCTCGCCAACGGCCTCCCATACTGACATTTGCGTTGCTGCCTCATAACAAAACACACTCATTTTTGAAGAATTTGAAGAATTTGAAGAATTTGAAGAATTTGAAGAATTTGAAGAATTTGAAGAATTTGAAAGGGGTACCAAGGAAGTGTTTTAAGGCAGCGACACAAAGCATTGCAGGCAATCGGGGTTTATCCGGATAAGCGGACCTTCGGGCACATGGACGTGCCCGGCAGAGCCCAGGGACGTT
>NZ_JRZZ01000090.1:0-2439 GCF_002865965.1 Erwinia sp. B116 | reverse complement strand
CAGGGAGAACTCATCTCGAGGCAAGTTTCGCGCTTAGATGCTTTCAGCGCTTATCTTTTCCGCACTTAGCTACCGGGCAATGCCATTGGCATGACAACCCGAACACCAGTGGTGCGTTCACTCCGGTCCTCTCGTACTAGGAGCAACCCCTCTCAATTCTCCAGCGCCCACGGCAGATAGGGACCGAACTGTCTCACGACGTTCTAAACCCAGCTCGCGTACCACTTTAAACGGCGAACAGCCGTACCCTTGGGACCTACTTCAGCCCCAGGATGTGATGAGCCGACATCGAGGTGCCAAACACCGCCGTCGATATGAACTCTTGGGCGGTATCAGCCTGTTATCCCCGGAGTACCTTTTATCCGTTGAGCGATGGCCCTTCCATTCAGAACCACCGGATCACTATGACCTGCTTTCGCACCTGCTCGAGCCGTCACTCTCGCAGTCAAGCTAGCTTATGCCATTGCACTAACCTCACGATGTCCGACCGTGATTAGCTAACCTTCGTGCTCCTCCGTTACTCTTTGGGAGGAGACCGCCCCAGTCAAACTACCCACCAGACACTGTCCCCACGCCGGATTACGGCGCCAGGTTAGAACATCAAACGTTAAAGGGTGGTATTTCAAGGATGGCTCCACGCAGACTGGCGTCCACGCTTCAAAGCCTCCCACCTATCCTACACATCAAGGCTCAATGTTCAGTGTCAAGCTATAGTAAAGGTTCACGGGGTCTTTCCGTCTTGCCGCGGGTACACTGCATCTTCACAGCGAGTTCAATTTCACTGAGTCTCGGGTGGAGACAGCCTGGCCATCATTACGCCATTCGTGCAGGTCGGAACTTACCCGACAAGGAATTTCGCTACCTTAGGACCGTTATAGTTACGGCCGCCGTTTACCGGGGCTTCGATCAAGAGCTTCTCGCAGCGCGATAACCCCATCAATTAACCTTCCGGCACCGGGCAGGCGTCACACCGTATACGTCCACTTTCGTGTTTGCACAGTGCTGTGTTTTTAATAAACAGTTGCAGCCAGCTGGTATCTTCGACTGCCTTCGGCTCCACCCGCGAGGGGTTTCACCTACCGACAGCGTGCCTTCTCCCGAAGTTACGGCACCATTTTGCCTAGTTCCTTCACCCGAGTTCTCTCAAGCGCCTTGGTATTCTCTACCTGACCACCTGTGTCGGTTTGGGGTACGATTCAATGTTACCTGATGCTTAGAGGCTTTTCCTGGAAGCAGGGCATTTGTTACTTCAGCACCGTAGTGCCTCGTCATCACACCTCAGCGTTGATAAGGTCCCGGATTTACCTAAGACCTCCGCCTACATGCTTAAACCGGGACAACCGTCGCCCGGCTAACATAGCCTTCTCCGTCCCCCCTTCGCAGTAACACCGAGTACGGGAATATTAACCCGTTTCCCATCGACTACGCCTTTCGGCCTCGCCTTAGGGGTCGACTCACCCTGCCCCGATTAACGTTGGACAGGAACCCTTGGTCTTCCGGCGAGCGGGCTTTTCACCCGCTTTATCGTTACTTATGTCAGCATTCGCACTTCTGATACCTCCAGCAGACCTCACAGTCCACCTTCGACGGCTTACAGAACGCTCCCCTACCCAACAACATTTACATGTCGCTGCCGCAGCTTCGGTGCATGGTTTAGCCCCGTTACATCTTCCGCGCAGGCCGACTCGACCAGTGAGCTATTACGCTTTCTTTAAATGATGGCTGCTTCTAAGCCAACATCCTGGCTGTCTGTGCCTTCCCACATCGTTTCCCACTTAACCATGACTTTGGGACCTTAGCTGGCGGTCTGGGTTGTTTCCCTCTTCACGACGGACGTTAGCACCCGCCGTGTGTCTCCCGTGATAACATTCTTCGGTATTCGCAGTTTGCATCGGGTTGGTAAGCCGGGATGGCCCCCTAGCCGAAACAGTGCTCTACCCCCGAAGATGAGTTCACGAGGCGCTACCTAAATAGCTTTCGGGGAGAACCAGCTATCTCCCGGTTTGATTGGCCTTTCACCCCCAGCCACAAGTCATCCGCTAATTTTTCAACATTAGTCGGTTCGGTCCTCCAGTTAGTGTTACCCAACCTTCAACCTGCCCATGGCTAGATCACCGGGTTTCGGGTCTATACCCTGCAACTTAACGCCCAGTTAAGACTCGGTTTCCCTTCGGCTCCCCTATACGGTTAACCTTGCTACAGAATATAAGTCGCTGACCCATTATACAAAAGGTACGCAGTCACACCACGAAGGTGCTCCCACTGCTTGTACGTACACGGTTTCAGGTTCTGTTTCACTCCCCTCGCCGGGGTTCTTTTCGCCTTTCCCTCACGGTACTGGTTCACTATCGGTCAGTCAGGAGTATTTAGCCTTGGAGGATGGTCCCCCCATATTCAGACAGGATGTCACGTGTCCCGCCCTACTCATCGAACTCACAG
>NZ_JRZZ01000089.1:1954-2527 GCF_002865965.1 Erwinia sp. B116 | reverse complement strand
GTCAATAAATCCGTGCCGGAGGTGGTGGCGCAGATCCTCGACGAGCATGGTCTGAAGGGCTGGGAATATGAATTCACGCTCAGACAGACCTTTCCGAAGCGTGAGCAGATAAACCAGTATCAGGAAAGTGACCTGGCGTTTATCGAGCGCCTGCTGTCCGAAGTGGGCATCTTTTACTTATTCACGCTGCAGCCGGACACACAAACGGAAGTGGTGCACTTTGCCGACCGGCAGAGCGCGTATGAATTCGGTAAAACGCTGCCGCTGAACAGCCCGTCGGGCATGAGTGACGGCTGCGCAGAATCCGTCTGGGGGCTCAGCGTGCGTCACAATGTCGCTGAGGCGGGCGTCACCGCCAGAGACTACAACCACCGCGAAGCGCAGAAGGTCCTGCAGTCGGCCAGGGCGGATATGACGCGCGGTGACGGCGAGGGCATCACCTATGGCGAGGTTTATCACTACAAGCCCCGCCACCGGGACACCGGCGATAAAATCGCCCCGACGGCGGAAACGGCAAACTTCCTGGCACGCCTGGACCACGAGCGTTTTCTGGCAGAGCAGACGCTGATCGGC
>NZ_JRZZ01000089.1:1801-1944 GCF_002865965.1 Erwinia sp. B116 | reverse complement strand
TTCACCGCCAGCCGTAAGGATGCGCTGAAGGTGACGATTGCCGCCGTACCCTTTAGTGAAACGCTGTGCTGGCGTCCGCCGCTGAAGCCGCGCCCGAAAATCAGCGGCACCCTGATGGCCCGCGTCACCAGCGCAAAAGCCAA
>NZ_JRZZ01000089.1:1056-1791 GCF_002865965.1 Erwinia sp. B116 | reverse complement strand
AAGCCCCGCCACCGGGACACCGGCGATAAAATCGCCCCGACGGCGGAAACGGCAAACTTCCTGGCACGCCTGGATCACGAGCGTTTTCTGGCAGAGCAGACGCTGATCGGTGGCGGCAGTAACGATGCCACGCTGCGTCCGGCCCAGGTGCTGACGGTTGTCGACAGCACCATTCCCTCAACGCTGCCGGAACTGCTGTCGCTGCCGATGGTCATCGTGCGCACCGGCTTCACCGCCAGCCGTAAGGATGCGCTGAAGGTGACGATTGCCGCCGTACCCTTTAGTGAAACGCTGTGCTGGCGGCCGCCGCTGAAGCCGCGCCCGAAAATCAGCGGCACCCTGATGGCCCGCGTCACCAGCGCAAAAGCCAGTGACATCTACGCCTGGCAGGATGCGGCGGGCCTGTACCGGGTGAAATTTGATGCCGACCAGGACGACAAAGCGCGGGGCCAGGAGAGCATGCCGGTGCGCCTGGCTAAGCCCTACGGCGGCGACGTTTACGGCATCCACTTCCCGCTGATTCAGGGCACGGAAGTGGCGATTGCCTTCCACGAAGGTGACCCCGATCGCCCGTACATCGCCCATGCGCTGCACGACTCACGCCACGTGGACCACGTGACGGAAAAGAACGGCACCCGCAACGTGATCCGCACCGCCGGGCTGAACAAACTGCGCATGGAGGACAGGCGCGGGGAAGAGCATATCAAGCTGGGTACCGAGTACGGGGGGAAGACA
>NZ_JRZZ01000089.1:0-1046 GCF_002865965.1 Erwinia sp. B116 | reverse complement strand
GGCATCCACTTCCCGCTGATTCAGGGCACGGAAGTGGCGATTGCCTTCCACGAAGGCGACCCCGATCGCCCGTATATCGCCCATGCGCTGCACGACTCCCGCCACACTGACCACGTGACGGAAAAGAACGGCACCCGCAACGTGATCCGCACCGCCGGACTGAACAAGCTGCGCATGGAAGACCGGCGCGGGGAAGAGCATATCAAGCTGAGTACCGAGTACGGGGGTAAGACACAGCTTAATCTGGGGCACAACGTTGACAATGACAGGCTGCAACGGGGGGAAGGTGCAGAACTGCGAACGGATGACTGGGTGAGCATTCGCGGCGGTAAAGGAATTTTGCTGACCGCGGATGCTCAGCCTGACGTCGGCGGTAAAATGCTCGAAATGGACGAGGCCATCGCCGAGCTGGAGCAGGCGCTAACGCTGGCGAGAAGCCTGGCAAAAGCGGCGCAGAATGCAAAAGCAACCCCGGGGGATACCGACAGCCAGAAAGCCTTAAACCGGTCGCTGAAGTACCTTAAGAGGGCCGGGATGATCGCCAGCGCGCCGGCGGGTATCGGCATCGTCAGCCCGGCGGCGGTCCGCGTGGCATCGGGAAGCGAAAGCGTGGGCCTGATGTCGGGGGGCAATACCGATATCAGCGCCGGGGAAAACGTCACGGCGGCGGCGGGAGAGGCGGTAAGCCTGTTTGCTCAGTCGCAGGGTATGAAACTGTACGCGGGCAAAGGTAAGGTCGATATCCAGGCGCAGGGCGGTGAGCTGTCGATGCTGGCGAAAAACGACATTGAAATCACCAGCACAGAGACAACCGTCACCATAACGGCGGCAAACGAGCTGATACTGGCCTGCGGCGGCGGTTACATCAAACTGAGCGGCGGAAACATCGAAATCGCCGATCCGCAGAACATCCTGTTTAAGTCAGCGAACTGGCAGAAGATGGGCAAAGCGGATCTGCGAATACCTCCGCTGAAGCTACCAACAGGATTCGAAGAGCGCTTCACCGTCAGAGATCAGAAGACCGGTGAAATAGTTCCTTATGCCCG
>NZ_JRZZ01000088.1:0-2974 GCF_002865965.1 Erwinia sp. B116 | reverse complement strand
CGTGCCGACGGTTTTGCCGCGCTGCGCGGCCGGTGAGAGGCTGGCGGAGGCCGGCACGATATCCTGCGCCATGGTGGCGGTAATGCCGATCGCCAGGCTGGCAATCAGCAGCAGCGTGATACTGCCCGCCGCCGCGCTCATCAGCAGCGCCAGCGTCAGCAGCACGCCTTTCAGGGTGATGATGGTGCGGCGATCGTAACGGTCGCCGAGCGGGGCCAGCAGCAGGATGCCCAGCGCATAGCCCACTTGAGTCAGCGTCGGCACCAGCCCGGCGGTGCTGACGCCGGCCCGCAGCCCGGAGGCGAGCAGCTCCAGCATCGGCTGGCTGTAGTAGATTGAGGCGACGCTGAAGCCGGCGCCCGCCGCCAGCATCAGTACGGTGCGCGCGGCCAGCGGTGACGCGGGCTGTTCAGCAGAAGAGAGCAGGGTGTCAGTGGACATGATTGATTACCTGATTAGGTCGTTAAGATGGCGCTATTGTGCGGGGTTGCCGTGATGCCCGGTAGACGGCTGAAAGGTAGAAGTGTTATACGTCATACGTATGAATATAATTAAATCACCTGCCACCGATCGCATAGAACTGATGCAGACCTTTGTGCGTATCGTCGAGGCCGGCAGCCTCTCCGCGGCGGCGGCGCGTCTTGCCACCACCCAGCCTACCGTCAGCCGACGCCTGCAGGCGCTGGAGAGCCTGCTCGGCCTGAAGCTGATCCAGCGCACCACCCACCAGATGAAGCTGACCGAGGATGGCGAACGCTGTTATCAGCACGCCTGCCGCCTGCTGGAGAACTGGCAGGGGATCGAGGACGATCTGCGCGGCGTCACCGAAGAGCCGCAGGGGGTGCTGCGGGTGCTGGTACCGCATGCGTTTGGTCAGGACCAGATGATCGCCCCGCTGCAGGCCTATCTGCAGCGCTACCCGCAGGTCACCGTCGAGTGGATGCTGCACGACAGGCAGGCGGATTTTCTGGCCGAGGGCATCGACTGCGCGGTACACGTTGGTGAAGTCACCGAGCCTTCGGTGGTGGCGGTGAAGGTGGCGGAAGTGCCGCGTATCGTGATTGCCGCCCCCTCGTTGCTGCAGGGCCGTGCGGTGCCCGACCGGCCGCAGCAACTGCAAACGCTGCCCTGGCTGGCGCTGAGCACCTTCTATCGTCACAGCGTGGCGCTGACCCGTACACAGGGCGGAGAGGTGCAGCGTTTCGATATTCAGCCACGCCTGCTGACCGACAGCCTGTACGCGCTGCGCAACGCGGTGCTGGCCGGTCTGGGTGTCGGCATTTCGTCGGCGTGGGTGGTGCAGGAGGATATTGCCCAGGGGCGGCTGCTGCAGCTGGCCCCGGCCTGGCAGGCGGCGTCGCTGCCGGTGTATCTGGTCTATCCGCACGCGCGCTACTACCCGGCGCGCTTACGCATGTTTCTGGCGATGATGCGTGAAGCGATGCCGGTGATGAGTGGCGCCCGGCGCCCGGGCGGGCGCTGAAGGGGGGCAACGTCACTGGCTGAGGATCGCAGTACAGGTCGGGAAGGGGTACCAGGTGGTGAACGCGTCGCGCGTTCCGGTGAGAGGAGGGCAGGCCACGCGACGTTCTGCACGTGGCCTGCCCGGGAGGATTAACGCAGGTCTACCGTCAGCTCCGGTGCGCCAAAGCTGACCACCGTCGCGTGGGAGGCCTCAAACCAGCCGCGCCAGAAGGTTTCCAGCTGCTGCATGATTTTTCCGGAACGGTAGTTGTTCTTCGCATCGGTATCGATTAACCCCGCGCCGGCGATATAGACCCGGCTGCCGGCAAAATCGGCCAGCAGCTGCTGCTGGCTGACCCGCGCCATCTCTTTCGCCGGGGCCAGCAGGCGGATCTGATTACTGCTGTAGAAGCTGCCGAAATCGCTGTTCTCCAGCATATCGGAGACCAGCAGCACGGTACGCTGTTCGGCCGGGGTGGCTTTCAGATCGTCGGCAATACGCTTCAGGCTGTCCATGATTTCACTTTTCGCCACGTTATCGCCCTGACCGGCGAAGGCCGCGGCCATCTTTTTGCCGATGCTCTGGTCAAAGAACTGCTTCTGCTGCAGCAGGCAGCCGTCCAGTGATTTCAGGCTGTCCATGCCGAGGCTGTTACGCGCCTTTTGATCGGTAAACGGGCGCTCCAGCGTGCCGTCGAAGGCGCGCTTCATGTAGTTGTCCTGCAGCAGCGCCGAGAACTGATACATGATGATATGGTCGCCGGGCTGGGTGTAACGCACCACCTGCTGCCAGATCGACTTTTTCAGGTCGTCCGGCACTTTGACCGTCTGATCGACGATCAGCACCAGCTCACGGCCGCCGCTGGCCGGACGCTGGGCGTCCAGTCTGGCAAAGCTGTAGCAGCTTGGAATGTCGTTACGGTCGGCAGCATAACCGCCAGCGGAAGCCGCCAGCAGCAGCAGGGCCATCAGACGCTTCATACCGTGGCTCCCCGCGCTTTATTCATCACCTGCTGCAGCTTCTGATGTTTCACCAGCGCGGCCAGCGGCAGATCCGTCCCTTCGGCCATCACTTCCAAATCTTCCTGATTGAGCACGGTCAGGTCACCCAGCTCGCTGATACGCTGCTTCAGCTCAGCCTCTGCGGCCGGGTTGGCCGGTGCGGTTGCGGCGGTTAACGTCGTTGCTGCAGGGGCTTCAGCGGGCACCGGAGCCGGGGCTGCGGGGGCTGCCGCTGTCACCGTAGCGACGGGGGCGCTATTCGCCGGGCTACCGCCAGCCGGAGCCGCCGTCGGGGCTGGCGCATAGCCGGCAGAGGTCACTGCCGCCGGGGTATAGCCGGCCGCCGTTACCGTCGGAGCCACGTTTTCTGCCGGCGCGGCGGCGGGCGCAGCCGGGGCCACGTTTTGTACCGGCGCAGCGGCGGGCGCAGCCGGAGCCACGTGTTGTGCCGGCGCAGCGGCGGGCGCAGCCGGGGCCACGTTTTGTACCGGCGCAGCGGCAGGGGCCA
>NZ_JRZZ01000087.1:0-3244 GCF_002865965.1 Erwinia sp. B116 | reverse complement strand
GAGCTGCGCAGCGACAGCTGGGGCACGCTGCGGGCGGAGAAAGGACTGTTTATCACCGCCGACGGCCAGCCGAAGGCGCAGGGTGAGCAGCGGGAGATGCAGGCGGCGATTAGCCAGTTACAGCAGGCGCTGACGCAGGCTGAGGCATTAAACAGCGCGGTGGAAGCGGCTAAGGCTGAACTGGCAGATATCCAGACACAAAAAGCCCTGCTTACGGAGAGCCTGACGGCGCTGAAAAAATCGGCACTGTTGTTGAGCGCACCGGCGGGTATTGCTCAGGCTACCCCGGCAAGTCTGCAACTTGCGGCAGGGGAAAATATTATCAGCGCCAGCGGTAAAAACACCGATTTCAGCGTAGTAAAAAAATTCACCGTGGCGGCCGGGGAAGCCGTAAGTCTGTTTGCCAACAAACTCGGAATAAAACTCTTTGCCAGCCGGGGAAAAGTGGAAATTCAGGCACAGAGCGATGAGATGACGCTGGATGCGCTGAAAGATATCCGTATCTCCAGCAGCGAAGGAAAACTGTATATCAGTGCTAAACAGGAAATCATCCTGACCAGCGGTGGCGGATATATCCGGATAGCGAACGGCTCCATCGAGTGCGGTGCGCCAGACAACATCATTCAGCGCGCCGCGGTGTGGCAAAAGTTTGCCGGGCAGAGCATCAACGTGGCGGCCCGGCAGTGGAATACCAGTGATTTTGCGGTGACGCCTACGATGCTGCGCCTTTCCGACAACTCTCCTGTGGCGGGCCAGACATTACGTTTTGAGAACGGTGATGGCATAAAGCAAACCCTGGCGACCTCCTCATCGGGGGCAGCGCCAACGCAGAATAATGTCACTGTGGATTTACTCAACGCTGATTTGCCGAAAAAAAGTTAAAGGACAGGCACCAGACGGTGTAATCACAACGTATCTACCTGAACGGATAAAAGGACGCAACAAATGACGGAAGAGAAACCCTCAGAAAGCGGTAACAGCCAGCCTGTGACCTGTATAAAGCCGCAGTGGGACCGGCACGGGCTGGTTCACTGGAACGGGATACAAAACCAGAAGAAATCATTAAATGCTCAGGTGGTGTTACTGCAGCCCCCGCTTAAAGTTATTCCGGTGATATTTCTGCCCGGTGTGATGGGGACTAATTTGATGTCGAATAAATCAGCAAGAAGGGAAGACACTATCTGGCGTGGTGACAGCATGGGCGCTGTATATCTTAAGTGGGCAGGAAAAAATGGTAGCCGCCGAAGAGCGTTGCTCAACCCGTATACCACAAAGGTGGATAACCGCGGCGATATCGATCAAACCTTTCATTCACCGATCTCTGACGACGGGAAACTGTTTCCATCGCGGCGTAAACGCGGCTGGGGGGAAGTATTATCCTTCAGTTATGGAAAATTTTTAAGCGTCTTTCAGGGCGCACTGCTGGATGACTGGCAGCAGGACCTGGTTAATTACGGAACCCCGTCTCAGGGGAAAGGCGGCATCTTAAGCCAGCTGGTGGGCAGGCAGCTGGCAGTGGATAACGGGGCGGAAATCAGCGGGGAATCGGTGATGACCCGGCAGGAGCTGGACCACTACCGCAATTTTCTGCTGCCGCTGCACGTCTGTGGCTATAACTGGCTGGAGGACAACAAGACCTCGGCCGCGGGGCTGGTTGCCTGTATCGACAAGGTCATTGACCTCTACAGACATGAGCACTGTTACGGCATGGCGTTTCCCGCCGGGCAGGAGAAAGTCATCCTCGTCACCCACTCCATGGGGGGCCTGGTTGCGCGCTATGCGTCGCAGATTGCCGGGGCGCAGGATAAAATTCTGGGAATTGTTCACGGTGTTATCCCGGACCTCGGTTCCCCTGCGGCGTACCGGCGCATGAAGGTCGGGGCAAAACAGGAGGGGATGGCAGGGGCGGTGCTGGGCAACACGGCGCAGGAGCTGATGCCGGTACTGGCCCGCGCCCCGGCGCCGCTGCAGCTGCTGCCTTCTACTAAATATCTTAATGGCGCGCCCTGGCTGACGGTGGAAGGGGGCCGCGAGGATGGCAGCGATATAACACTGCCTGAAACGAAGGATCCGTTTGGCGAGATTTACCTGAATAAAACCCTGTGGTACCGCTTGTATGAAGCCGACATTATCGACAAGGATGCGGCGGTCATTAAAAATAACTGGGATGAATACAGCGATCTTATTAATAAAGTAGTACAGAGGTTCATTGAAAAACTAGACAATCAATATCACCCTAATAGCTATGCATTTTATGGTCATAAAACAGGCTCTGACGGTAAGCTGAGCTGGAAGAAAATCACCCAGGTTTACACAAAAAAAACGGATATAAAGCTGCCCAATAATTACCGGGAAGTCCTGCTGCCGCTTCATCGCGCTCAGGTCTACCACCTCGCCTCATCCAGCACGCCGGGTGACGGTACCGTACCGGTGGAATCACTGAGCGCCATACGCCAAAGCAGCAGCATCAAAAGCATACTGGCAACCGCGGTTGAGCATCAGGGTGCTTATGATGTTGACAGCCTGAAAGACATCCTTAACCGACCGGCCCTGCAGTTTACCCTGCGGGCGATTGTGAAAATGGTCAAGGAGGTCCCGGTCCCATGAAATCTGTACAGAAATTTACCCTGTTATCGCTGATGGTTACCGGCATGCTGTTCGCTGCCCCGGCCATCGCCACGACCTTACCGCATATCACACCGAAGGAGAGTGCCGTGATAGACACCCTGTTTGCAGAGACGAAACCGCAGTGTATCGGACGTTATGTGATAGATGTGCCGCAGTCATTTAACAACAGCCTGCGCGATATGATTTTTATCGACGACTTTAAAATCAGCAGTAAATGGATCTACCCGCCCGCCTTCCAGCAGCGGATAAAACTGCGGGAGCAGGAGTTACGGGATGCGGTTAATAAACCCGAAAACGAACCGGAAGACGCCCCATTTTTAAAAGAGAAAATCCTGCTTCCTGAAAGTAAAGGCGTTATTTTTGATCATAATGAATCGGATACACCTGACATCTACCGTCAACTTGAAGCCCATATCTATGTAAATCATGTGGCATTTGTGATTACTACGGAGTTTCGGGATTTTTCAGGTGAAAAAAACAAGGAGAAAAAAGCTAAATATTTAGCCCGGGGATTTACTGAAGCTGATGCTAACACCAAACCCGCAAAACTGGCCGCGCTGCAATCGTTGATCTCGCGCTTAAGTGGCAGAAAGGATGAGGAAATCCCGAAAGAGAA
>NZ_JRZZ01000086.1:0-4208 GCF_002865965.1 Erwinia sp. B116 | reverse complement strand
TACCAACAGGATTCGAAGAGCGCTTCACCGTCAGAGATCAGAAGACCGGTGAAATAGTTCCTTATGCCCGCTACCGGATAACGACAGAAAAGGGTGAGGTATTTGAAGGAAGAGCTGATGCCAAAGGAAAAACAGTCAGCGTTTATACCGGAACACCTGAATCAATAAAAGTCGAGCTGCTGTAACTCATGGACAGGAGAACGCTGTAATGTCTCAAATATTGGGAACGTCGTCGGCTCGCACATCAGCGGTGCCAAAAGAGCCGATCGTTGAACGTTTGCCGGCAAAAGTATTCTTTGCCTCTGCGTCATTGTCCACTTCTGTGGCGGGTGCTGTTGCCATGGGGGCGGCGGATACCGCGTTGGGTAGTGCCATCGCCGCGCGTGCCAGCACGGCGGCGGCGACCATGGGTGAAGGATTAACACTTAATCCCTTCACTGTCTTGATCATGGGATTATTTTATACGCCCAGCCTGGGAAACTCCGATCTGCCTCCCGACCAGCTGTATCAAAACCTGATCAATGGCCAGATCATGGTCGGGGCATTCACCCGGGGAACGGAGACGGTAGCACAACATGACTACGTGCCCGAAGAAGAACTCAGACAGATTGCCGGGCAAAAGGGGTCAGTGCGGACTCGGGTTCGTTTACGTGTTGAGCTGGATGCTCAGACGGGTGAAAAGATCACCAGAAGCTATCAGGTGGGTGAGGGGAGCGGGCTGGATCGTGTCCGGGTCCGGTTTGCAAAACGGATTGATGATAAAACCTGGAGCTTTGAAGACCCCTCCTTTAAAGGTAAATTAATCTGGTCAACGGAGACCGGGCAGGGCAGATTTGTAAAGGACGGGAACACCCTGCCCGTTAGGATGAATCCGTCAGCCACGAACGAAACAACGGTTCACGAAGGCATATCGGGTGGCTATACCTCGCCGCCAACGCCGATACCGGAGCCTGCAGGTGTCTGGGGCTTACCCAATCCTGCTCCCGAACCCCTGCCACCGATAGCGGGAACGCCCATACCCGATCAACAGCGCCCTTACATAGAAACGCTGCCGATTGAGGATCGGAATTTTGATGACTTTATCATCGTTGACCCTATCGGCAATGTTCCGGCCATTTATGTTTTTTTTCAAAAAGCCCCTGTAGAGAACCTTGAGGTTGACTATTATGACAATTTCAAAGGGCGATCAAGGCAAGGGGAGTATGAGGTGGATCATATTCCGTCAAAGGCAGCCGTCAGGCTGTATTTAAAGAGTAAATACCCTGATTTGAGGCGTGAACATTTAGATAAGATGGTTGATAGAGTTGCCTCTGTTGCAATTCCGAAAGATGTTCATAATAAATGCAGTGAAACCTATGGCGGACGGAATAATCGTCAGTTGGAAACTGAGGGCGGAGATAGCATCAGACAAAAAGAGTTTGATGCCCATGACCTGGAAGCTGCAGTTAATGCTAACTGGGATGCGAATGCTGAATGCCTGAAGAATGAGTATGGTGTAAGTGATCAAAGGCTCGAAGAAGTTAGAGCTAAATTACATGAATTAAATCGACAGTTGGAGTTATACTGAAATGAAAGTTGATATTGAAGAACTAGTGAAACACCTAGGTTGCAATTATCAGGGGATTTATAATGATGGAGTAATCCCATATAAAAAAGAACCCTATGGCGCTATAGATGATGATGAATGTGTACTGGATATGAAACGCGATGGGGTATTTTTGGTTTTTACGAATGATCTGGATAAAAAACTTAAAGAAATAACTATTAAGTTAGAAGATGAAGGGAAAACCGACTGGCTGTTTCCTCATGAAATGCCGTTTGGTTTAGAGCCAGTAATGACTCAGAAGTTTGTTCGTGAACATTTTGGGTTGCCAATGATTTACGTCGATGCTAAAACAGTTATGACTATTTATGTTGGAATAACAGAGTTTTATACTTTGCTCCCCCCTCAGCAAAATGTCGCCGTGGCATTTACCTATAATAAAAATCTTTTTGTAGAAGGTGCAACCTTCTATCCAATAGCGCGAGCAAAAGAGATTAAATCAGCGTTAGAGAAAAAACAGCTGGCTGGGAAATGAAAGTAGATGTTGTAAATTTAATTTCTTCACGCTGCAGCCACATACGCAAACAGAATTGGTGAATTTTTCTGACAAGCATAGCGCGTATGAGTTCGGTAAAACGCTCGAAATGGACGGAGCCATCTCCGGGTAGGAGCAGGCGCTAACGCTGGCGAGAAGCCTGGAAAAAGCGACGCAGAATGCAAAAGCAACGTCGGGGGATATTGACAGCCAAAAAGTCTTAAACGAGTCGCTGGAAAAATCAAATGTGGCCGGGATTGTTGCATCAGCTCCGATGGCTATCGGTATCGATATCGCCAGCCCGGCAGAAGATGCTGGCGTATGGAAGCCGACAGCGAAATGAATATCGCCCACGAATGGGCGAGCGTGACGAAGGCGATGCGTCAGCGTTTATGGAAGTTGCATACAAATGGGCAGGGGGATCAGGATGACCCTGGGGAGGCGTTTGATGCCTGGGAGGATGTTCTCAGCAGGAATAATAAACGGCAGAATACGGGAAAGGATAAGCCAATTGCCTCACTAATTGCATTTCTTTATGACCAGCCAACTCTGAAGGACCAAGACTGATGCGCAACCTGATTATTTTTATTTTTTTTCTACTGGTTGCCTGTGATCAGAAAAGTCCTCCTCTTTTAGAAAATAAGGGTATCTCTATGGATCTGCTTGCCAATATCAAAATAAAACTAGATTTTACTTGTAAATATGAAATTATTCCTGAGTCTTTTTCAGAGGTGGATGTGCTGTTTAAATATGCTCGCTGGTTGCAAAAAAATAACATCTTGAAACAAGATAAAACCATTGAGTCGGAAATTGAGCGTTTGTATCGTATTGCCGCTGAGAACAATCATTATAAAGCAAATATTAACTTGCAAAATGGCTCAATGCGTGGGCAATACTCCCTCACCGCAAATGAACGTCTGCGTTTTAGCCAGCAGCTAATTGATGCAAAAATTGCAACTGGCTATTACTTAACCGCCATCTACCTTCAGCATGGAGTTGCCGGCGTAAAAGAAGACCAGGAGCTGGCATTGCGTTATTACCGTAAAGCCGCTGATGAAGGCAATTCTTTAGCTCAAAATTATATTGCCGATAAACTCTCACCGGTAAACATGGCTCCCGAGGTTGCTGTGCAGATGTTTCGTTGTGCTGCCGAGCAGGGGAGTGCTGAAGCAGCTAACGCTTTGGGAAACACACTTGCTGTTAAAAAACAATACCAAAGAGCGGCAGAAGCATTCCAGATGGGGGTAGCTGCTGGAGACTCAAGTTCAGCAAGATTTTTAGCAAATGGATTTAATGGTCCTGCTCCCACAGATCAACTCTACTATCTGGGACAACAGAAAGACGCCGAGCGAGCCAGTCGTTATAAAATAATTGCTAAAGTATTGAGTAATTATTCTTACGCGCATCCTACCGTCCCCGAAATCAACGATATCGTCCCGCTACCCCCTGCGCCGCTGCCAGCCTGGGACGGTAAACTTAAATGGCTGGAAGCCCGCGAAGCGAATGTGCAGCCGGCCAAACCCAGCGAAGCGCTGATTGAAAAACTGGCAAAAGACAAACGGCTCAACCCGGAGACCGGCAGGCCGCTGCCAGCGTCACCGGACTTTGATAAAAGTGCCAGGGTTCTGCTGTGTAAAACCGGAGAGCCCTGCCCGAAAAGTGGCTACTGGCAGATTGCCTGGCTGCCGCGAGAAGGCATTAGTCAGAATGCGATTCTGACGCTCAAACAGGGCGATATTATGCCCGCCGACGTCGTGGATTTTTATCGCCCGCGTCCCTGGCCGTTCCGCGACAAACACTATCAGCAGGAACAGCACGTCGACTGGCGCTATCTGGGCGACGTGTAGATTTACCTGACAGCTGGCATGCGGCAGGAAAATCCAGTGGCATAAGGCAGGGAATGCGAATGATAGAGAGAAATAACGGAAGCCCACGGATGCGGCGGCTACATCAAACTGAGCGGCGGGAATATTAAATTGCCGATCCGCAGAACATCCTGTTCAAGTCAGCGAACTGGCAGAAGATGGGCAAAGCGGATCTGCGAATACCTCCGCTAAAGCTACCAACAGGATTCGAAGAGCGCTTCACCGTCAGAGATCAGAAGACCGGTGAAATAGTTCCTTATGCCCG
>NZ_JRZZ01000085.1:0-4271 GCF_002865965.1 Erwinia sp. B116 | reverse complement strand
TCTTCACTGGTCAAAAAATCAGATTTTAAACGCAAAACCCGCCGCTCCGGACCGGGCTGATGACTCATCCGTGGCCGGTAACCCGCCCCGTACGTGCATGTTTCTCTCGTGCCGGCGGCTCTGGCGGTGGCCCGAATAAAAAGTGATGGCGATTAATTGCACTCCCGAACAGGAGCACCTGGCACGAACCCCGTTGATTGCTACGTTCTGACGTATTTACCCATACCTTATGAAAGATCTCCGATCGCATACGTTGAGACTGATGGCGCTTTATTGTGCTCAGGGTACAAAATTACCGCCCAAAAGGGACTGAGTTGGACTAAGTAAGCGTACAATTCGGTGAACTAACGTTGTACTTGAGTCGTTAAGCGATAAATCCTCTTTTTAAGATTTCTTTTTCAATTAAATCAGTCAGATGAATTAAATAAAATGTGAGTATTCCATATCCTCGGTAAGCGTTGTTGTCCCACATGCCCACCCTGGAAAACGTCATAATATCGCCAATAACCCGCCTAATCAGGTAAACTAGCCCCAGTTTAACCCGCAAAGGCCCTGTTATGTCCTGCCAGAATCATTCATTAAAACCCTGGAATACCTTTAGTCTGGAAGCGTCAGCTGCCGGGATCTGTGTGGCTGACAGCGTGGAAGCACTGTGCCGCGCCTGGCTGCAAAGCCAGCAGCGTTCAGAGCCGGTATTGCTGTTGGGAGAGGGCAGCAATGTCCTGTTTCTGGAAGACTTTCAGGGTCAGGTTATTGTTAACCGCATCATGGGGATTGAGGTAACGGAATCCAGTGACGCCTGGCATCTGCACGTTGGGTCAGGAGAAAACTGGCACGCGCTGGTGCAATCCACCTTACGCGACGGCTATCCCGGGTTAGAGAATCTGGCGATGATCCCCGGTTGCGCGGGTTCGGCGCCTATTCAGAACATTGGGGCCTACGGCGTCGAGTTGGAGAAAGTATGTGAATACGTCGATATTGTCAGGCTGGCTGACGGCTCCCGACAGCGCCTGAGTGCAGAAGAGTGCCGGTTTGCCTACCGGGACAGCGTTTTTAAGCATCAGTACCGTGAAGGCTATGCCCTTATCGCGCTGGGTTTGCGCCTTAACAAAATCTGGCAGCCGGTGCTGACCTATGGCGAGCTCAGAGAGCTCGATCGTGACCGGGTGACCCCGCAGCAGGTGTTTGAAACGGTATGCCGCATGCGGAGCAGCAAGCTGCCCGACCCTGCGGTGACCGGTAATGCCGGCAGCTTCTTTAAAAATCCGCTGGTGAGCGCGGAAATGGCCCGCCAGCTGAAGGAGCAGTACGACACTATACCGCTCTATCCGCAGGAGAACGGCGAGATGAAGCTGGCCGCGGGCTGGTTAATCGACCGCTGCAACCTGAAGGGGTTCAGGATGGGCGGAGCAGCCGTGCATCAGCAGCAGGCGCTGGTGCTGATTAATACCGGCAATGCGACCGGGCAGGATGTGGTGGCGCTGGCCCGTGAAGTCCGTCAGCGCGTTGGCAAAAAATTTAACGTGTGGCTTGAGCCGGAAGTACGCTTTATCAGCGCGCAGGGCGAGACAGACGCCGTCGAGGTGATTGCATGAAAGATTACACCGTACCCCTGAAACTGGTCGCTCTGCTGGCCGACGGTGAGTTCCACTCGGGTGAACAGCTCGGTGAGCAGCTGGGCATGAGCCGTGCTGCTATCAATAAGCACGTCAATACGCTGAAAGAGTGGGGGATCGATGTTTTCACCGTCACCGGCAAAGGCTACAGTCTGTCGGCTAAAATGCAGCTACTCAATGAGCAGGCGATCAACGCTCAGCTTGAGAATGGCCGGCTGGCGGTGGTGCCGGTGATTGACTCAACTAACCAGTATCTGCTGGACAGGATGAACAGCCTGCAGTCGGGCGACGCCTGCGTGGCTGAGTATCAACAGGCTGGCCGCGGCAGGCGAGGCCGGCAGTGGTTCTCTCCCTTTGGTGCCAACCTGTATCTCTCCATGTACTGGCGTCTGGAGCAGGGGCCGGCGGCGGCGATGGGCATGAGCCTGGTGATCGGTATCGTGCTGGCTGAAGCGCTGCAGGAGCTGGGCGCACCGGATATTCGCGTAAAGTGGCCAAATGACATTTATCTCGACGATCGCAAACTTGCCGGTATTTTGATTGAACTGACGGGTAAAACCGGCGAAGCTGCACAGATCGTGATTGGTGCAGGCATTAATCTGGCGATGCGTGCACCCGCTGCGGATGTCATTAACCAGGGGTGGATTAACCTGCAGGAAGCCGGTGTCACCATTGACAGAAATGCACTTTCAGCGCTGATCGTTAACAAGATGCGTGACGCGTTATTTGCCTTTGAGCAGGATGGTCTGCATCCGTTTGTTGAGCGTTGGGCTGCGCTGGATAACTTCATCAACCGCCCGGTTAAGCTACTCATTGGTGACAGAGAGATCTATGGCATTGCACGGGGTATTGATGCTCAGGGCGGGTTAATTCTCGAGCAGGATGGGGTGCGAAAATCCTGGGTTGGGGGAGAGATTTCTTTGCGGCCGCAGGGCTGATATCGGCAGGGGCACTGGCCCCTGCGATCTATTTCCTGAGCCTCACCAGATCGACCGCATGGTCGCTGCTTTTGGTCATGATCAGGCTGGCACGTTCGCGCGTCGGTAGGATATTTTCCATCAAATTCTTGTGGTTAATCTCTTTCCATAGCTGGGTGGCGATACCCACGGCTTCCTGTTCCGGTAGCTGGGAATAGTGATGGAAATAGGAGTCCGGATCGCTGAATGCCCCCTCGCGGAATTTCAGGAAGCGATGAATGTACCAGTGTTCCAGTAACGCCTCCGGGGCATCGACATAGATAGAAAAGTCGACGAAGTCAGAGACAAACACGTGGTGGGGATCGTGGGGATAGTCCATTCCGCTCTGTAATACGTTCAATCCTTCAAGTATCAGGATATCGGGCTGCTGAACTACCTTATCGCCGTCGGGAATGACGTCATAAATCAGGTGTGAGTAAACCGGCGCCGTCACCTGGGCCGCGCCTGACTTTAGCTCCGAGACAAAATTCACCAGCCGGTGCATATCATACGAGAGGGGAAAGCCTTTCTTCTTCATCAGCCCGCGCTCGTTGAGCACGGCATTCGGGTGCAGAAAGCCGTCAGTAGTAATGAGCTCGACTTTACGGTGCTCGGGCCAGCGGCTAAGCAGGGCCTGCAGCACGCGCGCGGTAGTGCTTTTCCCGACGGCAACGCTGCCGGCAATGCTGATGATATAGGGGATTTTCTGCCCCTTATCTTTGGTGCCGAGGAACTGCTCCAGCACGGCCTGACGCCCGGCGTTGGCGCTGATATAGAAATTCAGCAGGCGTGACAATGGCAAATAGATCTCAGCCACCTCTTCCATGGAGAGATCTTCGTTAATGCCTTTCAGCTGGGCAATTTCGCCCTCTGACAGGGTCATTGGGACGGAGTCACGCAGTGCCGCCCATTCATTACGGGTGAACTGCAGATAAGGGGTCGTTAACGATAAATCTTTTTTGCTCATATGCATGCTTCTGCCAGCAAGTAGTTACCCATCAGAAGGTTAGCCCGTTGATATCCGCAACATCGTGTCGCAGTCAGGCTGAATTACCCTGGGGATTTCAGAACACAATGGGCAGGAGGTTAACACCAGACGGGCCTGAATAAGAAGGAAAAAAGCGCTAACAGGCTGGCAAACGTTACGTCACTCGCATTAACTGGCTACGGTGTATCGCACGAGAGATGTGCATGGGCCATCAAATCCGATCGCCGCGGTTCGCCACGGCGGTAGCATCTGACGCGTTAGATACGATTTACGATTCTCACGTGGGTAGCCGGTGTTATGTGCTATTCAGAAATTAGTGTGGCATCGAGGGCGGGTGAGTACCCTGGCGGGTTCACTCGCCGCACCGGTAGGGCGTGCTTAAAAAGAAAAAATACCGCGCCATTGCGTTTTTTTTCAGCAAAAAAACGCGAAAGAGGGACCGTTTTAAGGTGAATTGCACAAAGAGTGAGCGTAAGAACAATTATCGCAATTTTTTTGTTGCATCCCGGGCGCGGTCTTCCTAAAATGCGCACCACTTGATGCCGGCTTAGCTCAGTTGGTAGAGCAACTGACTTGTAATCAGTAGGTCACCAGTTCGATTCCGGTAGCCGGCACCATCAAGTAACGAAATACCCCAGGTGGGGTTCCCGAGCGGCCAAAGGGAGCAGACTGTAAATCTGCCGTCATCGACTTCGAAGGTTCGAATCCTTC
>NZ_JRZZ01000084.1:0-4285 GCF_002865965.1 Erwinia sp. B116 | reverse complement strand
CTTCATATACTGGTGCCGGGTTCGGCCGCTGGCGACAGAACGCCGGGGCGCCGTTAATTTTTTAAAGCCCAAAAACCGGCTTTAAAAAATAATCCATCCCTGGAGGCTCGGATGCCGCATCCGTGCGGCATACGCCCGGCTAACCTGTTCGCCAGCGGCCTCCCTTGTAAGCTAGTGTTATGCTGCATTAAAGACGTGGGTTGTTAACATCAGCAACGGTTAGCTTTGCGACTGGACGTTTTTGCCCGATAATCTCCGCTTCTGCATTCAGGGAAATTAATACCCCAGACATTGCATATGATAAGACTATGAATCGCCACCTGGACACGCTGCCGCAGTCAGCTTTTTCTCGCCCCAATGTTCAGATTTAGGGTCTGGTGGTAGCGCAACGTATTTAGCAAGGAGAGTAAATCACCGTGAGTGAAAACAAGGTTATCACCGTTGCCGCAGCGCTTATTACCGATCGCGCGGGCCGCTATCTGCTGGTCAGAAAGCGCAACACGCCGTACTTTATGCAGCCAGGCGGCAAACCCGAGCCGGGCGAAACGCCGCAGGCGGCGCTGGTGCGTGAGCTGTGGGAGGAGCTGTCGCTGGAGGTGGATCTGGCAGACCTGACGCCGTTAGGGCGCTTTGAAGATCGCGCCGCCAACGAACCGGGCCACAAGCTGATTGCCGATATGTTTGCCTTTACCACCGCACAGACCGACTTTAGTCCGGCGGCCGAAATCGAAGAAGTTATCTGGTTCGATCCCCGCCAGCCCGGCGAAGTAATACTGGCCCCCTTCAGCCGCAGCCAGTTAATGCCCGAGGCGTAAATACTCTTAATAGCGGATTCTAATACTGCTACACTTTTGCCAGACCATATCCGCTTACGGGGAAAGGACTTGCTGTTGTCATAAAATGGCAAATCTTTTTCAGCAGTCGCCACATCGAACGGCACTGATGGTTTCCGGTAAGGGCCAGCATCATCCGCGTCCTGGTGGCAGAGATTCAAGACCCTCAAGGCCATACAATGTGAACCCGTTAATCCAGCGTCCGACGGAAGAACGTGCACAGCAGAGCATTCTGGCCACGACACTGACACGTTCGCCCGGTGCAACATCAGCATAGCTGATTTGCCCTTTTGCCCTTTTGCCTGTTTCCGGGATGCTCGTGTATTCGTATGCTCATATGCTCGTGTGCCTGTATGCGGGATAGGTTGCGGGCGGTGGCAATGGCCAGCTTATTGTCCGGTGCGCGATGATGGTCGCTCGGCATACTGGCTTTTCTGAAGCGCCAGCAGCTCAGCATATTCGCCGTTCAGCGCTTCCAGCACCTGAGGCGGGCCTTCCTCAACGATCCTTCCCGCCTTCATCACCACCACCCGATCAACGTCTCTTACGCTGCCCAGTCGGTGGGTGACCATCACCGCCGTTTTTCCGGCCATAATAGTGCCAAACTGGCTGAACAGTTCGGACTCAACGCGCGGGTCCATTGCGCTGGTGGGTTCATCGAGAATCACCAGCGGGCGATCGGCGTAAAACGCTCGTGCCAGGGCCAGCCGCTGCCATTCACCACCCGACAGCTCGGTACCGTCAAACTCTTTGCCGATTTGGCTGTCAATACTTAACCCTTCAGGTAAAGTAAATTGCGCCTTTTGACAAGCGACAGAGACTTTTTCAGATGTAATATGTGTGCTTAAATCCCCTATAAAAACATTTTCCTTAATTGTTAAATTATAATGTCCAAAATCCTGGAAAATAGCGCTAATTGTTGAATGCCATTCCTCTATGTCAATTTCATTGATATCTATGCCGCCTATCGTAATTCTGCCTTGATCTGGAACATATAATCTACAGAGTAACTTTATTAAAGTGCTTTTTCCTGCTCCATTCTCCCCTACAATAGCAATGTGATCGCCTTGCATTATTTTCAAGTTAACGTTATTAATGCTCACTTTATCTTTATGATATGAAAAACTAACGCTCTCGAATTTTATTGTTTTGTTGTCTGGTATTTTTTTTGCATGGAAACATTTTGGGTGTGCTGTGTTTTTTTTCCAGGATCATTAGCTTTTCGAAAAAAGAAAAGCAAATCCCAAGATTACTAAATGAATACACCATCCATTGGCAAGACAGACCAAAAAGCCCTATAGATTGTATGGTTCCCAGTAATCCACCTGTGGATATATCACCTTTTGATATATATTCAGAAAACCAAAACATCACACCCATGGCAGATATGAAGTAGAGAAAATTCCATTTTTGGGGGCGGGTAATCTGACCTTTTCTAACCTTATCAAGATCTTTATCAATTAAATCAAAAGACTCGCGGTGTTTATTTATGAAGAAACCTGATAGGTTAAATAATTTGATCTCTTTAGAGTGCCTAATGTCAATGGCTGTAGAAAAATAATAACGAATGAGTCTTGATGTGATGCCTTTTCCAAGCAAAACTTTAAAAATATCCAGTTGAGATTGAGCCACAGATACCGTGACGGGAATTGCAGGTAATAGAAGTGCAAGCGGCAACCACCATGCTACACTAGCTAATACTAAAGACATTGATAAGAGAGTTAAAGAACCTCTTAATATATCAACAAGGTTAACCAATAGGTTTAATGGACGGTGTGAGGCTTCCTTAGATAAAACCTCAAGCTTGTCATGTATTTCATTGCTCTCAATGATTTTTAAATCTTGAATTCGAGATATTGCCAACATGATTTTATGTTGTGTTAATTGCGTTGACTTTTGATTAAGAACACTCTGTACTGTACTTATTACAGGTGCGATAATTCCAGGAAAAATAAAAGTGAATGCCCATATCAGACAAGCTATTAGTAGTTGGCTGTGAGAACCCTGGCTGACAAGATTTCCTAAATGAATACTTGCCATTACACTTACTGTTGGTATCAAACCTTGAATTGTGACCATAGCTATAAATAACATTGATAGCCTGGGGTGAGATATCAACAAAAGTCTTAATGAATATTTAAAAAGTTGAATCTTTTCTCTGTTTTTCATAATGCCTCCTTTATTTTTATAGAATTTTCATGGTTAGCTATTATTATTTTATCAAAATGATGTGGCTTTTTTTATTTTCATTCTAATAATGTCCTTTTTTTCACACTCGAAGAATGCGGAAACTATTTTTGCAAAATAAGATTTTTTATTGTATTTTATGATTGCATTTTTCAATTTGTTTTTTTTCAAGACATTGATGCTATTGGTTGAAATAAATGTCATATTCCTGGAGAAAAATGCATAAGAAAGAACATTATGAGAATTTGCGTGCTTTTCTGTAATCATCTCACACAAACTATTGTGAGGTAGCCAGCTTTTTTAGATGCATGAAAAATGTGGCACAAAACATAGATGTTTTTTTATTTGCATTTTAAAATAGTTGTTAGCAGAAGAAGTTGTCATCAATGCTTTCTAAAGCATTACACACGACATCCTCTGCGTTTATGCTCTTGGAATCCCATCCATGATCGCAGGTTCCACTAGCACAATCTTTTCCGCTGTTAGCCATATACCCACGAATTTCCTGAATCCTGGATTCTCTGACTTCGATGATTCTTTCCATAATACTATCTCCTTAATTAATTATTGATACTGCCATCAGTATCAATTCTATCTTCTTATTAATTCCGTCAGATTGAAATGGTATTAATGTCCATATTTTGTAGTCAGGTGTCATGAAGAACTTTTATTCTGATTTATCCTTGCGTGTTATTGTTTTATTTAAATCTTGAGCAAATACAATCAATTGCATTTTATCTGTAGTAATTGAATTATTTTTAATGTGAATTTTTTTATTGAAGTAGCTTTTTTACTAAAATATCTTTTAAAAGTCACTAATAAAATTCAAGCACGGGTTGTTAATTTTGGCACTTAGTGAATAAATTATTAGCACCTGTGTTAAAAGCACCATTCACTTTTCGAGATCTTCCGGAATACTGATTATGTCCATGGAGGAGATCGCCATGCGCAAAGCACGATTCACCGAACACCAGATCATCGCCGTTCTGAAGTCCGTCGAAGCCGGACGTACAGTTAAAGATGTCTGCCGCGAAACCGGGATCTCTGAGGCCTCGTATTACAACTGGAAAGAGAAGTTTGGCGGTATGGAAGCTTCTGATATCAAAAAGATGAAAGACCTCGAGGATGAAATCTCCGGCTGAAACAGATGTTTGCTGGTCTGAATCTCGAGGATACAAAGGATGTACCCGACCGAGCGCAGGGATAATGAGATGGACGCTCCAACCTTGCGGCATCAGATGTGCCAAAGTGCGAGTGTTAACTCT
>NZ_JRZZ01000083.1:0-5050 GCF_002865965.1 Erwinia sp. B116 | reverse complement strand
AGCTCGTAACCGGGCAGGGTCAGAAACTCAACCAGTTCGCGGTCGGTGGTGATCCGTGCCATCAGCGCGGCGGCTTCGGTGAAACGCCCTGCGTTAAAGCGCGCCTCGCCCAGCTCCGCACGGATCACCTGCATCTCCTCCGCCAGCATCTGGCGGAACAGCGTTTCGGTGACCACCTCGCCGCTTTGCAGCGTTTTGCCGTGGCGGATCCACTGCCAGATCGAGGTACGGGAAATTTCCGCGGTGGCGGCGTCCTCCATCAGGCCGTAGATCGGCACGCAGCCGTTACCGCCGATCCAGGCCTCCAGATACTGCACCGCCACGCGAATGTTGGCGCGCATCCCTGCGGCGGTGCGTTCACCGGCGCAGGGGGTCAGCAGCTCGGCGGCGGCGATCTCAGCGTCCTGTTCACGGAGCACGCTGAGCTGGTTGGGCCGATCGCCCAGCCGCTGGTCAAACACCGCCATCGCCGTGTCGGCCAGCCCCGGATGGGCGATCCAGGTGCCGTCATGGCCGTTGGCCGCTTCGCGCTGCTTGTCGGCGCGGACCTTGTTCAGCACCTGCTCATTTTTCTGCGGATCTTTATCCGGGATCAGCGCGGCCATTCCCCCCATTGCCAGCGCACCGCGCCGGTGACAGGTCTTGATCAGCAGGCGGGAGTAGGCATCAAGGAAGCCCTGATCCATCGTCACCGCCTGGCGATCCGGCAGTACCCGATCCGGGTGTGCTTTGAGCGTTTTGATATAGCTGAAGATGTAATCCCAGCGCCCGCAGTTCAGCCCGACGATATGATCGCGCAGGTGCCAGAGGATCTCGTCCATCTGGAATACCGCCGGCAACGTTTCGATCAGCAGCGTTGCCTTTATCGTGCCGCGCTGCAGATCGAAACGATCTTCCGCAAAGCTGAACACCTGGCTCCACCAGGCGGCTTCCTGGTAAGACTGAGTTTTCGGCAGGTAGAAGTACGGGCCGCTGCCTTTGGCCAGCAGCGCGCGGTGGTTGTGGTAAAAATAGAGCGCGAAGTCAAACAGGCTGCCGGCGATCGCCTCACCCTGCCAGCTGACGTGTTTTTCCGGCAGGTGCAGGCCGCGCACCCGGCAGATCAGCACCGCGGGATCGGGCTGCAGCTGGTAGATCTTGCCCTGCTCGTTGCGGTAACTGATGGTGCCGTTAACCGCATCGCGCAGGTTGATCTGACCGTCGATCACTTTTTCCCATCCCGGCGCCAGCGAATCCTCAAAGTCGGCCATAAACACCTTCACCCGGGCGTTCAGCGCGTTAATCACCATCTTGCGCTCGACCGGGCCGGTGATCTCTACGCGACGGTCCTGCAGATCCTGCGGAATACCGCGGATCTGCCACTCTGTATTTTTAATGGAAACTGTTTCCATATTAAAATCCGGCAGTTCTCCCCCATCGATCCGCTGCTGAACGCGCGCCCGCTCCTCCAGTAACGCCTGCCGCTGCGGCATAAATCGCGTAACCAGCTCCGTCAGGAACCCGACGGCATCTTCGGTCAGAATTTGCTGTTCCTGCACGCCTCTCCGGGTCTGAAAATGCAGTTTTTCGCCTGTTGCCTGCTCTGTCATAAGCCCGCTCCCCTGTCAGAATCTGCCCGATCGTCGCTATCGCAGACGATCCATATGGATGCACAAACTTTAATCTTCCAGATCAAAATAGCATCAGCTTAAATTTAAAATCAAAAACAATTTCCATTTTTTATAGTTAATCTATGCAAAATAATGATTTTTTTAGATAAAAAACAACCAACGGAATGATTGGCATTTCAAAAATTAAAGAGAGACAGGGCTTAGCGCCGTGAGATCGGCGGATACGGGGTGAGCATCGATTAGCAGGTGGCGGAGTAAACCTACCTGCACTGGCAGGGGGTTCAGGCTTCATTAAGGGTAGGTGCTATGGCACGACCCTCTTCGGATTAACGTAAAAGTCTCCAGGGTAGAGTCTGAAGATTTGTATTCTGTTTGAGGGATAAAGGGCATAAACAGCAGACAGGAGCATGCCAGCGGGGAGAGAGGCTAAATATGGCATTCCGTCGAATGCCATTAGCGTTCGGTCAGGGTGAGCAGGGTACGAAAATTCAGCACGAACTTACCGTCCTGACGGGGCAACGTGTCGCTAACTTCGGCGAAAAATGGCCCGATAAAGTTATTCCAGCGTTGGGTTCATATTACGCAGATCAAACGGCGTGATCTGATAAACGTAGTAGTTTAGCCAGTTTGAAAACAGCAGGTTGCCGTGGCTGCGCCAGCTGGCACGCGGTGGAAGGGCCGGGTTGTCCTGCGGGAAGTAGTTAAAGGGTACTTCCGGGTTGAGCCCGGCGTCAAAATCGCGATGATATTCACCGGAGAGCGTCAGCGCATCGTACTCGGGGTGACCGGTGACGAAGGCCAGCCGCTTGTCTTTGCTGGCAAACAGGTAAGCACCGGTTTGTTCTGATTCGGCAAAGATTTCAAGGTCGGTATAGTCACGCAGTAGCTGTGTCGGGAAGTCAGCGTAACGCGAGTGCGGCGCGAGGAAACTATCGTCAAAGCCGCGGGTCAGCAGCGCGTGCGGATGCAGGATCTGGTGCTCGAAGACGCCAGACAGTTTGTTATCCCGCGTCTGCTTAGGGATGCCGTAAAGAATATTCAGCGCAGCCTGCACCGCCCAACAGACAAACAGCGTGGAGGTGACGTGCTCTTTCGCCCAGTGCAGCACCCGCTGGATCTGTGGCCAGTAGGCAACGTCGCAAAAGTCGACCAGCCCTAACGGGGCACCGGTGACGATCAGGCCGTCAAAATTCTCATGCTGAATATCATCAAAGTTACAGTAGAAGTTGTTCAGGTGCTCGTTGGGAGTATTACGTGACTCGCGGCTGTCGATGCGCAGCAGCTGGATGTCGATCTGCAGCGGTGAGTTAGAAAGCAGGCGCAGAAACTGGTTTTCCGTTTCGATCTTTTTCGGCATCAGATTCAGTACCAGCACCTTTAACGGGCGGATCTCCTGCGTGCTCGCACGGCTGGACGTCATAACAAAGACGTTCTCGTTACGCAGAAAACTCGCGGCTGGTAATTCGTCGGGTACCCTGATCGGCATAACCTGCTTCCTCAATACATACGTTTATACGTTTAGACATCCAGATGCCTGAAGATACCCTGGACACCTGATAATGTCGAGGCTTCATCGGATTGTTGAAAATGTTTCAACTGCCGGGCGGCCTCTGCAGCAGTGCTTCGTGCTCTTTCGACGGGATCATAAAGGCCGTCACCAGCACCAGCACACTCATTGCAGTGACATACCAGTAAAACCAGGCTTCATGGCCGGCGACTTTGAGCGACAACGCCACATATTCGGCCGAGCCGCCAAAAAGCGCATTCGCCACTGCGTAAGAAAGGCCAACACCCAGGGCACGTACTTCGGTCGGAAACATTTCCGCCTTCAATACACCACTGATTGAGGTATAGAAGCTGATAATGGTCAGTGCCAGCATTACCAGAAAAAACGCGTACCACGGACTGTCCGCACTGCGCAACAGCGTCAGGATCGGAACCGTACATAATGTTGCCAGCACCCCGAAAATCATCATCGATCGCCGCCGGCCAATCCTGTCCGACAACGCACCAACCAGCGGATGCAGCAGCATATAGATAATCAACGCGCCAATCATGATCCTGCTGGCCAGTTCTGGGGCCATCCCGACCGTATTCACCAGATATTTCTGCATATAGACGGTAAACACGTAATAACTCAGCGTCCCGCCGGCGGTGAATACCAGTACCAGCGCGACCGATTTTTTATGTTGCCATAATGCGGAAATCCGCCCCGCGTCACGGTGATGGCGGATGGTACTGTCGGTGGTTTCACTCAGTGAGCGCCGCAGCCATAGCGCCACCACGGCCAGCAACGCCCCGACTACAAACGGAATACGCCAGCCCCACTCATAAAGTGCTTCCCGCGTCATGATGGCCTGCAGTATCACCAGTACCAGCAGCGACAGCATCTGACCACCAATGATGGTGACATACTGAAAGGAGGCATAGAACCCGCGCCGGCCAGTGTGCGCCACTTCACTCATATAGGTCGCAGTGGTGCCGTATTCGCCGCCAATCGAAATTCCCTGAAATATGCGCGCCAGCAGCAGCAGCGTCGGTGCCCAGACGCCAATGACGGCGTATCCCGGCAGGCAGGCGATCACCAGTGAACCAATACACATCATGCATACGGAGATCAGCATGGCGTTTTTGCGCCCATGCCGGTCTCCAAATCGGCCAAAGATCCAACCGCCCAGTGGACGCACCAGGAAACCAACGGCGAAAATAGCCGCCGACTTCAGCAGTTGCGTAGTGGGATCGCTGTCGGGGAAAAACAGGTGGGAAAAATAGAGCGAACAGAATGAATAGATATAGAAATCAAACCACTCCACCAGATTACCCGATGAGGCAACAACAATTGTTCGGATAAGAGGGTTCGGAGTGCTGTCGTCCAGCTGCTGAAACTGCTCTTTCATGGGTCACTCCTTTGCGGATAATTCTCCGTTTTGCGCCCGGTCTGCCGGGCAGAAAGGCCAGCGTAAAACACCTGTTTCCAGGTACCAGGCGAGTGCAGTATCTCATTTTAAACATATCCTCCATGCCCGGTGGCGGTCAGAAAAGATTCTATCCTGAAGTGAGGCACGCAACCTGTTGAGGGATTTAGTGCGGGTCTGCGTTAAAAAAGGAAATTAAGAAGAGAAAATGTGACAGCTGTAGCGAATACAAACATGGGAATATGGGAATGGAAGCAAAACAGGTAACAGATGCGGTTATAAATACGACAAAAGTAAGCGTAATAACGACTGAAACAGAGATCTCTGGCTTTTCTGGCGGTCAGTCGCCTGAAATTCCCATTGGGTCTTACCGTTTTTGGGGTTCTTTACGCCATTTTTTATATCACACGCACAAAAAAGCCCCATGCTTTCGCATGAGGCTTGTCTGTTTATTTGATGCCTGGCAGTTCCCTACTCTCGCATGGGGAGGCCCCACACTACCATCGGCGCTACGGCGTTTCACTT
>NZ_JRZZ01000082.1:0-5238 GCF_002865965.1 Erwinia sp. B116 | reverse complement strand
GCTGGGCACCGAATTCAGCGTGCGCCAGTGGGATGATGCCACCACGCTCAGCGTGCAGCGCCACGCGGTTGAGGTGACGCTGCAGGCCGATCCGCAGGCGAGCCTGCGGGTGCCCGCCGGGCAGACGCTGCGTTTTACCGCTCGCCGTTTTGAAGCCCTGCAGCCGCTGAACGCCGCCGATCTCGGCTGGCAGCGCGGCCTGCTTAGCGTCAGCAACCGGCGGCTGGAGGAGGTGCTGGCTGAGGTGGCGCGCTGGCGTCACGGCATGCTGATCTGCGATCCGAGCGTGGCGGATTTACGGGTCAGCGGCACCTTCCCGCTGGCGGATACCGACCGGCTGCTGGCGGTGCTGGTACAGACGCTACCGGTGAAAATTCAGACGGTTAGCCGTTACTGGGTGAAGGTCAGCGCCGCCTGACTGACTGATAAGAAAAATAATTCGCATTTGCATTGTCCCTTTTGCCCGCCTCATTCGACTTATCTGCAGAGAGTATAAAAACATCCCTTTTCGGAGACGGTCATGTCTGATTCTTCTGCCCGCGTGCTGTGGGTTTTACGCAATACCTCCCCTCTGGCCTTTGCCGTTCACTGTGCGCTGGTGCCGCTGGCGCTGGCGGCACCGGCCCTGGCCGCCGCCGCCAGCCAGCCTGCCGCGGCCCACTACCAGATAGCCGCCGGCGATCTCGACGCCGCGCTTAACCAGTTTGCGGCCACCGCCGGCCTCACCCTGTCGGTGGATGCGGCGCTGACCCGCGGCAAAACCAGCCCGGGGCTGAACGGCAGCTACGCGCCGGAGCAGGGCCTGCAGGCTCTGCTGGCGGGCAGCGGCCTGCAGCTGAAGGCGCTGGGGGGCAATACCTTTACCCTGACGCCGCAGCCGCAGCCGGCCGCCGCTGGCGCGCTGACCGTGGTCGGCGACTGGCTGGCGGACGCGCGGGAAAACGACGTGTTTGAACATGCGGGCGCGCGTGACGTGATCCGCCGCGAGGAGTTTGCCCGCAGCGGCGCGACCACCCTGCGTGAAGCGCTGAACCGCATTCCCGGCGTTAACGCACCGGAGAATAACGGCACCGGCAGCCATGATATGGCGATGAACTTCGGCATCCGCGGCCTCAACCCGCGCCTGGCCAGCCGCACCACGGTGCTGATGGACGGCATCCCGGTGCCGTTCGCCCCTTACGGTCAGCCGCAGCTGTCGCTGGCCCCGGTGTCGCTGGGCAATATGGACGCGGTGGACGTGGTGCGCGGCGGCGGCGCGGTGCGCTACGGGCCGCAGAGCGTCGGCGGCGTGGTCAATTTTGTCACCCGCGCCATTCCAAACGAGTTTGCCGTTGAGGGCGGCATGCAGGGCATGCTGACGCCGACCTCGTCGCAGAACGATCCGAAGGGCAGCGGCAACCTGCTGATCGGCGGTACCGCGGACAACGGCTTCGGCGCGGCGCTGCTCTACTCCGGCACGCGAGGCAGCGACTGGCGCGAACACAGCGCGACCAAAATCGACGACGTGATGCTGAAGACCCGCTACGCGCCGAACGAGGAGCACACCTTTACCAGCCTGCTGCAGTACTACGAAGGCCGGGCGCAGATGCCGGGCGGCCTGTCGCGCGCCAACTATAACGCTGACCGTTTTCAGTCCACCCGCCCGTACGATGAGTTCTGGGGCCGCCGCCAGCTGGCCAGCCTTGGCTATCAGTACCAGCCGGACGCGCAGCACAGGTTCAATATCCTGACCTTCTGGACCAACACGCTGCGCAGCGGCTACCTCGACCAGGGCAAGAACATCACCCTGTCGCCGCGCGAGTACTGGGTGCGCGGCGTGGAACCGCGCTACAGCCAGAGCTTTAACCTTGGCGACAGCGCGCACGAAGTTGGCATCGGCTACCGCTACGTCAGCGAGTCGACCCACGAGCTGCGCTACACCAGCCTGGCGACCAGCCGGCTACTGCCAACCGGCAGCAGCCCGTACGATCGCGACACCCAGTCCGGCACCGAAGCGCACGCCTGGTACATTGACGATCGCATCGATATCGGTGACTGGACGCTGACGCCGGGCATGCGCTACGAGCATATCCAGTCCTACCAGAACAACTTTATTAAGGGCGAAAAGCAGGAGATCGGTTACAACGCGCCGCTGCCGGCGCTGAACGTGCTGTATCACCTCAACGACGAGTGGAACCTCTACGCCAATACCGAAGGCTCGTTCGGTACCGTGCAGTACAGCCAGATCGGCAAAGCGGTCAGCAGCGGCAGCGTCGAACCGGAAAAAGCGCGTACCTGGGAGCTGGGCACCCGCTTTGATAACCAGGTGCTGCAGGCGGAAGCCGGGCTGTTCCTGATCAACTTCAGCAACCAGTACGACTCGAACCAGGTGACCGACAGCGTGACCGCGCGCGGTAAAACCCGCCACACCGGGCTGGAGAGCAAGCTGCGCTACGACCTTGGCGACCTGTCACCGACGCTGGAAAACCTGTCGTTCTCCGCCAGCTATGCCTACGTCAACGCGGTGATCCGCGAACAGGGTGACTACCACGGCAACCAGGTGCCGTTCTCGCCGAAGCACAAGGGCACGCTGGGGCTGGATTACCAGACCGGTAGCTGGACCTTTAACGTCAACAGCGAGTACCAGTCCGGCCAGTATGCGGATAACGCCAACACCCGCGCCGAGAGCGCCGACGGCAGCACCGGCCGCATCCCCGGCTTTATGCTGTGGGGCGCGCGTGCCGGCTACGACTTCGGCCCGCAGTACGCCAACCTCAACCTTGCCGTCGGCGTGAAGAACCTGTTTGACCATGAGTACTTCACCCGCGCCTTTGATGACAACAATAAAGGCCTGTACGCCGGGCAGCCGCGCACGATCTATATGCAGGGTGCGGTGAAGTTCTGATGCTTAACGCCGCAGGATCCGGCAATGTGCGGAGCCATCATTTCACCGGCGGCCGGATGAGGTGTGGATGTTCTGCGGCGTGGCGTCTGTATAGTCCCCAACGGGCCGCCTTCTGGCGGTCCGCTTTGTCGTTATAAAACCGGAGAAATGGCCATGATTCGCACCCTTCTGACGCTGCTCGGCGGCGTGCTCTTGCTGCTGACCAGCACCGTACAGGCGGTGACCGTCACCGACAGCAACGGCGAATTTACCCTGAACGGCGTGCCGCAGCGGGTGGTGGTGCTGGAGCTGTCTTTCGTTGACGCGATGGCGGCGGTGGGCGTCAGCCCGATCGGCGTGGCCGATGACGGCGACGCGGCGCGTATTCTGCCGGCGGTGCGCCAGCGCATCCAGCCGTGGCAGTCGGTGGGCAGCCGGGCGCAGCCGAGCCTCGAAGCGATCGCCGCGCTGAAGCCGGACCTGATAATCGCCGACGCCGCCCGCCACGGCGGCATTCTCGGCCAGCTGAAGCGCATCGCGCCGACGCTGATGCTGAAGTCGCGCAATGAGACCTGGGCGGAGAACCTGCAGTCGGCGGCGACCATTGGCCAGGTGCTGGGTAAGGACGCTGCAATGCAGCAGCGGCTGGCGCAGCACCGCCAGCGGATGCAGGCGTTTGCCGCTCGGTTGCCGAAAGGCATCACGGTGGCGTTTGGCACCTCGCGCGAACAGCAGTTTAACCTGCACAGCAGCGACGCTTACACCGGCAGCGTGCTGACCGCGCTGGGGGTTAAGGTGCCGCCGCCGGTCGGCCAGGCGGCGCTGGCCAGCCTGACGCTGGAGCAGCTGCTGGCGCTCGATCCCGACTGGCTGATCGTTGCCCACTACCGCCAGCAGAGCATCGTGCGCGACTGGCAGCAGGACCCGCTGTGGCAGGTGCTGAAGGCGGCGCAGCAGCATCAGGTGGCGTCAGTGGACAGTAACGTCTGGGCGCGGATGCGCGGGCTGTTTGCCGCCGAGCAGATCGCCGCCGAGCTGGTGGCGATCCTGCATCACCGGCCGCTGGATAGCACGCCTTGAAAGCGCGTTTAACAGAACGCCAGGCCCTACAGCGCGATCCGTCAGCCAGGTCTGGCGAGCACGCCATTTCGGTAGCGTCTGCAGCAGAACCTTGCCTGACGTTTGCCGGGCAAGCGGGTGATGAGGGAGGCCATCGGATCGGGCGTTCATTTTGTCGAGGCCGCTGGCGTGTTTCCGCTTGCCCAGCGCTACGTGTCAGCCTGCTGCTGGCCGCGCTGGCGCTGACCTTCTGGCTGTCGCTGTTCTGCTGGTCACCGATCGCCATCGGCCCCGGCCAGGCGCTGGCGGCGCTGCTGCCCGGCCCGCCTGCGGGTATCGCCCAGGCGCTGGTGTTTAACCTGCGCCTGCCGCGCAGCCTGGTAGCGATGCTGCTGGGGGCCAGCCTGGCGCTGGCCGGCGCGCTGCTACATACCCTGACCCGCAACCCGCTGGCGTCGCCGTCGCTGCTCGGCATCAACGCCGGGGCGGCGCTGGCGATGGTGCTGGCCACCGCCTTTAATCCGGCGTGGGTGGCCGGTTATTCGATCGCGCTGCTGGCAGCGGTGGGCGGCGGCATCAGCTGGGGACTGGTGATGCTGTTGGGGCGCGGCTGGCAGCAGGCCGGCGATCGCAGCCGGCTAATCCTTGCCGGGGTGGCGGTGTCGGCGCTGTGCGCGGCGCTGACCCGCGCCACGCTGCTGCTGGCGGAAGATCACGCGTACGGCGTGCTGCACTGGCTGGCGGGGGGCGTCTCCAGCGTGCGCTGGCGCGAGTTCTGGCAGCTGCTGCCGTTTACCCTGCTGCTGGCCCCGCTGGCCTGCCTGCTGGCCGGGCGGCTCAACCTGCTGCGGCTGGGCGATGACGGTGCCAGCACGCTGGGCATTCACCCTGGCCGCCTGCGGCTGCTGATCAACCTGCTGGTGGTGCTGCTGGTCGGTAGCTGCGTCAGCGTGGCCGGGCCGCTGGCGTTTCTCGGCCTGCTGGTGCCGCATATGGCGCGGGCGCTGTTTGGCCACGATCTGCGCCGCCTGCTGCCCGCCGCGCTGCTGCTCGGCGCGCTGCTGATGCTGCTGGCCGATCTGCTGGCGCGCGGGCTGGCCTTCCCCGGTGAGCTGCCGGCCGGCGCGGTGCTGGCGCTGGTCGGCGCACCGTTTTTTGTCTGGCTGGTGCGGAGGCGCACATGAGGCTGATAGCGATACTGACGCAGGGGACCCTGTCTGCCGGTAGGTCATCTGCTGCCGGGGACGGAACGCTGAGATGAAAAGAGTTTCTCTGGTCACACCCTTATTACTGTTGCTGCTGGCCACCGGCGCGCT
>NZ_JRZZ01000081.1:0-5314 GCF_002865965.1 Erwinia sp. B116 | reverse complement strand
ACGTTATCTATGCCGTCAGGCAACGATACACTTTTGCGGTTTGCTCAATACGGAGAAGAGGTAATGGAAAATGTTTAATCAATCAAAAATTATTCTGCTTTACCTGATGTTGTTTTCATCGTCAGGGTGCAGCATAGGTAGAACTGTTAACAAGACGTTATCTCCACCGCCAGATACAAAATGGGTTAATGTTGAAGTAAAGAACCCGTCTCAGTATACGAAACCTTTCCCACTTGAGCTCAGGTATATATCACATGAGTGTCAGAAAAAAAGAGTGAGTGGGTTTGACGGCTCTGTTATCTCTGAACCCAGCTATAACGTTATTCGAGTCCCTATGCAGCAGCAGAATGGTGACTACTGGAATGAAAAAGTGGCCATGACCGGCGGCGGTTCTTGTAAATGGACGATAAGCGCCGTAACGCTGGGTATTGAATATATTGAGGCTACTCACCTTGGCAAAGATCTTGTACCCGGCACAGCTGTTGGGGTGACAATTGCATTTGATAATGACGCTTCTCGTGATGGGCAGTTTAATATTGTATCTAACAGTAATCTTTTTTTTACATCGACATATTATCCGTTGATTAAAACTAATAAAATGATTCGTAAAAACGATTCTCTAAATATTTTTGGTAAAGAAGATTTCTTACAGAAAAGAATATTATATCCAGATGGTTTGATAAGTATTAAGTTTGCACCTAAGCTAGATGAATCCAAAGTGGTTAGAATGATAGCACCGAAAGAGTATAAGGTGGGGGAATTCTATGAAATCATTTACCCTGATGGTACGGTTGTATCTGATGGTTCAACCCATCCTGATATCAGAAAAATGGTAAAATAGAACATGTATAAAAAAACAAGGATGCTGTTTCTTTCACTGATGTTATTCTCTGCTACTGGTTGTAGCCTTAGCCGGACCGTAAACAAAACGTCATCCCCGCCGGCAGATACAAAATGGGTCAATATTGAAGTAAAAAATCCGTCTCAGTATACGAAACCTTTCCCACTTGAGGTCAGATACATCTCGTATGAATGCAAGAAAAGGAGAATCAGTGGATTTGATGGTTCCGTTATCACGGAACCCAGCTATAACGTTATTGTAATCCCTATGCAGCAAGAAAGCGGGGATACCTGGAAAGCAAAAGTTGCTATGACCGGTGGTGGCTCGTGTAAATGGACGTTGAGTGCGGTCAATTTAGGTATCGAGTATATAGATGCAACACATCTTGGCAAAGACCTTGTACCCGGAGCGGCTGTAGGTGCGACGCTTGCTTTCGATAATGATTCTTCCAGAAATGGGCAGTTTTATATGGAGGTAGGTAATGTTTTTAAATTAACACCTAATTATTACCCTTTGATTCATACTAACAAAAGAATTCAAAAAATTGATGCATTAGAACTTTTTGGTAAAGAAGATTTTATACAAAAAAGAATTATTTACAATGTTAATGATGATGTAATTGTTTTATTTTCACCAAGACTTGATGAGTCAAAAATTGTAAAAATGCTTGCGCCAATAAAATATAAGGTGGGCGCATATTATAAAATAATATATCCTGATGGTACTATTGTATCTGATGGATCGACTCATCCTGACATCAGAAAAATGGAAAAATAGGAGGTGTTTAACCAATCAAAACTTCTTCTGCTTTCACTGGTGTTGTTTTCCTCGTCTGGATGCAGCATAAGTATAAATGTTAATAAAAAACTATCTCCACCGGCGGACACAAAATGGGTCAATATTGAAGTAAGAAATTCGTCTCAGTATACGAAACCTTTCCCACTTGAGGTCAGATACATCTCGTATGAATGCAAGAAAAAAAGAATCAGTGGATTTGATGGTTCAGTAATCACAGAACCCAGCTATAACGTTATTGGGATCCCTATGCAGCAAGTAAGCGGGGATACCTGGAAAGCAAAAGTTGCTAAGACCGGTGGTGGTTCGTGTAAATGGACGTTGAGTGCGGTCAATTTAGGTATCGAGTATATAGACGCGATACATCTTGGCAAAGGTCTTGTCCCTGGTACGGCGGTGGGTGTGGCCCTCGCTTTTGATAATGATGCTTCGCGAAACGGGAAATATAGATCAGTGCAAGGGGATTTGAAACTATCGCCAAAGTATTATCCTTATATAACGGAGTAGAATCTTAATAAGAAATTGAAAGACCTGTCTTTGTATGGGAAGGAAAGTTTTTTAAGCTACAGGATTACAAATGGTAACAATGTTTTATTTGAGCCTTCGTTAGGTGAAAATAAATTAATTAGATATGTTGAGCCAAAAGAAAAAATCAAAGACATTTACCCTGGGGTAATATATCCAGATGGTAGTGTTACATCCGATGGAACCGTATTTCCGGATTTTGATAAGGTCAATAGGATGAAGGCTGAGTGAACTGACTGGCAGGAGCATTTTATCTATTAGGCGTGCCAGGCTAATTAATTATTATTCTTGCGCGTCGGGTATATGCTTTTATGGATGACCTGATACGGAGAAGAGATAATGGGAAATGTATAAAAAAATCAAGACCCTGCCAGTTTACCTGGTTTTTCTCTCTGCTACCGGTTGCAGTCTTAGCCAGGTTGTTAATAAAACTTTATCTCCACCGGCGGATACAAAATGGGTAAATGTTGAAATAAATAACCCGTCCCAGTATACGAAGCCATTTCCCCTTGAAGCCAGATATATATCACATGAATGTCTGAAAAAGAGAGTCAGTGGGGTGGATGGCTCCACCATTACTGAATCGAACACTAACGTTATCAATGTCCACCTGCAGCAGGAAGTGGAGGCGTAATTTCGATAGCACAATTGCCGGTGAAAACAGGTGTGGCGATATAATCGCTGTCACTTCGGTTAATTAAAAATTAAGGATATCTTATGCCCAAAGGATTCGTATTACTCGGTGATAAAACCACGCACGGTGGTCAGGTTATTTCCGCGACCTCTACCACGATCGTGAATGGCAAAAAAGTCGCGCTGGTTGGCGATAAAGTCAGCTGCCCGGTTACGGGGCATGGAACCAATCAGATTGTGGAAGGTTCTGCAGAATGGTCATCAGACGGCAAAGCGATTGTCGTGGATGGCTGTCAATGCCAGTGCGGCTGTCAGGTTATCTCAAGCGCACCGGATTGCGTCACAGGATAAAAAAATGAACTGGGAACGTCAAAAACCTTTTACGGTTGAACAACCGTTGCCGCCAGCATCGGGTAACTGGCTGCTGGGGGGCGTGCTGTCGGCGATCGCCGCTATCCTGTTGTTTATTCTCCATGCTTCCGGCAGGCTGAGCGCGATTAATTCGGTGAGTATCTGGCTGTTTTCACTGATCCCGGTGGTGCTGTGGCTGATTGCTTTTAGTGCGCGCGGTTACTTTTACGGGCGCGAGCTGGATCGTTATCACTTTCTGCAACGTGAAGCGCAGTACGCGCAGCAGCAGTGGGCGGCATGGGCCGGGCGTTATCTGGCCGTCATGGCGAGTTGCGTGATGTTGCCTGAGCAGATCTCTGCTGCGTTATTGCAGCAGAAAGCAAAGGGACTAACCCACTATCGGGATCTGGTTCGCCGGATTGATTATCTGCCGAACGATAAACCCGTTTTTGTCACCGCTATTTCGGCTCTACTTTCAAGCGTTGCAGAGGCCGTTCTTGCCCTGCCGGGTGAATTACCCCTCCAGGTCACGGTACTGACCGATGAGCCTGACGCATCCCGGCAAGATCTTCACACGCAATTCGCAGAGTGCTGGCAGGCAATTTTCCCGACATGCGCTGAACCGCCATCGACGACTATTACCGATACGCTCGCTTTCAGCATGGTTGCAGAGCGAATTAAGCAACCCGATGAGACGGTTAAACTGGTTCTGGTGGTGCAGATGCAGGGGCAGGATCGTTATTCCGATGGTCTGGCTGTACTGCTGCTTACCAGCGATGATGTTGCCCTCAAATATTCCATTGCCCATCAGGCCCGTCTGCTGCGTCCTGCGTCGTGGTATGTGAACCACTTCGGCGAAGAACTGCAGCTGTTCCTCACCACGCAGACCCAGGCGCTGCGAACGGTGGGTATCCTTGGCGATGCTCAAAAATGGAGCGGGCATTCTGCCGAACTCCTCAATATCGGCAATACCCATGGTGCTCGCTGGAAGCCTGGCGATATCCAGACTGTTGAAACTTACTGTGGCAAACAGGGGACATGCTCGCCCTGGCTGGCCGCTGCGCTGGCGGCTGATTTTGTCCGCCTCAGTCAGCAATCCTGGCTGACGTTGTCCTCTTCAGGCACAGAACATTTTATTTGTACCATCACATCAGGGAGTGAGGATGAATCTGTTCAATAAAACAGGACGTATCTGCGGGCTGACCTTTTTTTTGCTGCTATTGTTGGCTGCGCTGGCCGGGCTTATCTGGCATCACGGAGAACGTATCTGGCTGGATACCAACAATGAAAAAGTACTCGGTTTTTTGCTAATCGGCGTCCTTGCTCTTGGCGTGCGATACTTCCCAGCACTGACGGGTCTGGTGAAGCAATGGCGTCACCGGGAAACCGGCAAGCAGAATAATGCCCTGCCACAGGACGAAGCCCGTCCTAACCGGAAAGCCCCGGACAACGTGACCGTCGAGACCCTCCGCGACGCCATGCGTAACCTCTACGGTCGTCGCTGGGGCCGCAAAATCCGCATCCTGCTGATAACCGGCACCGTCGCTGAAGTGGAGCAGCTAACCCCAGGCCTGACGGAGCAGCTCTGGCAGGAAGATCGCGGCACGTTACTGCTGTGGGGCGGTGACCTCAATACGCCGGTCGATAATTCCTGGCTGACCGCGCTGCGCAGGCTGCGCCGCCGCCCGGCAGACGGGCTGGTGTGGGTGACATCGGCGTTTGACCAGCTGTCTTATCCTCATCTTCAGCCACCGTTGCCCGTTCCTTCTGACGGTACCCTGGATGCTCTGGCATATGCGATTAGCGCACGCAGTGAAGCGCTGGGCTGGCAGCTGCCGCTGTATGTCTGGTCACTGCACCCGCGTGCCGGCAAGCCGGAAGGGCGCGTCACGCAGGCCGCCGGGTGCCTGCTGCCTGCCGGGTGTCGTGCCGACGGGCTGATGCAACAGCTTCAGGCCCTGTCGCCGGAGCTGGTCGCGCAGGGGATCCGGCAGGTCTGCCACTCCACGCAGCACAACTTTCTGCTGTCGCTGGCCGATCAGCTGCTGCGTACGCCGCAAAGCGTCGCCGACCCGCTGTCGGTGATACTAAACCCGTACCGACCGCTGCCGCTGGCGGGCGTGGTGTTCAGCCAGGTTTCTGAGGATGCGGAACGCAGCGTGGCGCATC
>NZ_JRZZ01000080.1:1639-5468 GCF_002865965.1 Erwinia sp. B116 | reverse complement strand
GGTTGGTTGATAAGCTGGCACCCTAAAAACCGCCCTTGCACCCCGGAATGTAACTATTGCATTTTTATTCGAGCCACACTGCACATATTGAATTTAAATTAAATTAATCAGGATTTAGCAAGGCATGAAGAATATAATTACCGGGTACTCAGACGCGGGGCGAATGTGTGTCACCACATTCGCCCCGCTAACCACAAAAACTATACGAGGTAGTGATCATGGCTAAGCAGGAGTGTAATGCAGCAGAAGACAGATCAGAAGTTGCCGTTTCATCGATTCGGCATTTAACGGTGGGATATGCGAGCACGCTTCCGGATTATCAGCACGTTGCGGCGCTGAATATGAAGGGCAAGTGGCTGGAGGCGGCAGGTTTTACCACCGGTACCGAAGTGGATGTGCGGGTGATGGCCGGTTGCCTGGTGATCACCGCGCGGGAACCGGAGCCCCAGCTGATGAAATCGCTGCGTAAGGTATGCAAATTTTCCGGGCGTAAACAGCAGCAGGTAGAGGCGTTTATAGGTGCGATGGCAGGTAAGTAACTGGCAGCCACCGTTCAACCGCACTACCCCCGAAAACAGCCGTGTAAACCGGCATATCTGCCGATTAATTGTTCAGCTATTGAATGCTAAGCAGGCAGCCCACATACTATCAGCCACACGAAACTGAACGGGATTACACGGCGTGAGCAAGGCAAATATCAATCCGGCAATGCTGACCTGGGCGCGTGAGCGTTCAGGTATTGCTGTGGAACGATTTGCCCGGCTGTGCGGCGTTGACGAGCAGCGGCTGAGAGAGTGGGAAGCCGGAAACCACAGTATCACCTTCAACCAGGCGATGACCTTTGCGCACAAGGCCCATATCCCGTTTGGTTATCTGTTCCTGGCCCTGCCGCCGGTTGAACAACTGCCGGTGCCGGACCTGCGCACGGTGCAGGGCAAAGCCGTTAGCCGCCCCAGCGCCGAGCTGTTGGATCTGCTGAAAATTATGCTGCAGCGGCAGGAGTGGTACAAAGAGTATCTGCAGCAGCAGATGATACCACCTGGCCGGCTTTCCGGCCGTTTTTCACGCCACGATGCGGCAGACGCTATCGTCCGGGATATGCGTCAGACGCTGAACGTTGACGCCCATCCCTCCCGCGGAAGCTGGGAAGAGTATTATCGCGAGCTGGTGAATAAAATTGAGCAGGCTGGCGTGCTGGTGATGCGCTCCGCCAGCCTCGGCCACCACAGCCGCCCCTTTAACGTGGAAGAGTTTCGCGGTTTTGCCATCGCCGATGACTATGCGCCGATTATTTTCGTGAATCATGCCGACGCCCCCGGCGCGCGGTTATTTACCTTAATCCATGAGCTTTGTCATATCTGGATTGGACTGTCTGGCGTCTCCGATGGGGGTGTTACAGCTCACCTGCAACAGGAAGCCCTGTGTAACCACGTAGCGGCAGAGTTCCTGGTGCCCGCAGCCGAGTTTATGACCCACTGGCGAACGGACTATCCCGACTGGCAGAGCAACCTCGCTCCGCTGGAGAGCCATTTCCACGTCAGCCGCTGGGTACTGGCCCGGCGGGCGTTAACGCTCGGCCTGATCGACAAAACGGCTCACGATGACTATATCCGCTCATTACAGGCGGCTTATGCCGCCCGGGAAAAAGAGCCCGGTGGCCCGAACTATTACCGGACCAAAAAAGCGCAGATTAGCCCTTCTTTCTCCCGGGCGGTGGTGAGCCAGGCGTTGAGCGGGCAGCTGCTGTTACGTGAAGTGAGCGATCTGCTCGATGGGATTAAACCTGGAAAGATTGCCCGATTTGCCGGAGAACTGGGACTATGAAATATCTTCTGGATGCCAATACTTACATTGAGGCCAAAAACTTCTATTACGGCATGGATATTTGCCCGGCCTACTGGCAGTGGCTCGACTGGCAATTTGAGCTGGGCACGGTGGCAAGCGTAGATATGATTGGCAGAGAGTTGAGAGACGGTGACGACGAGCTGGCGCAGTGGGCCAGACAGCGCCCGGCGCACTTTGTTGCTAATGATGACGAAGCAACACAGCAGATATTTCAGCAGATCCTGTCTGATGTTATGGCTGGCGATTACAACGCACGTGAGCGTGATAATTTTCTGGCAAAAGCCGATCCGTGGATCATTGCGAAAAGTAAAGCCATTGGCGCGACACTCATCACCCATGAGTCGCTGCTGCCTGTCACATCCCGCAAAATCCGCATCCCCAATATCTGCCAAAATATCGAGGTTCCGTGGATGAACACTTTCCAGTTTTTACGGCAGTTAAATGCACGCTTTGTGCTGGAAGCCCGCTAATCAAGAAGTGGAATTGGACAATCTTCAGTGGTTCTGGCCGGGTATAAACCTCGCTCGAAAAAATGAAACTATCAACGTTAGCAGGTTGAAGATAACGGGTTACTCCAGAATTAGTCTCATCCCTGACACCCTCAGTTGCTCTGCATACTCCTCCCCCAGCCCCGTATCACTGACAATATGCGTAAACGCTGCCAGCGGCACCACGCCGAACAGCGCGTGCTGGCCGTACTTGCTGCTGTCGGCGATCAGCACCTTCTTTTCGGCGTTAGCCATCGCCGCCTGCTTTATCGCCGCTTTCTCCTCCGTTGGCGCGGTCACGCCCTGCGCCAGGCTCCACGCGTTGCAGCTTATAAAGGCCACGTCCGGGTGGATGCCGCGCAGCAGGCTGCGGCCGGGATCGCCGATGCAGGACTGGCTGCTGTTATCAATACGCCCGCCGATCACCGTCACGTCAATCTGGCGGAACGCCGATAAGAACAGCGCGACGGGCAGATCGCCGGTAAACACCCGCAGCGGCAGATGCACCAGGCAGCGCGCCAGCTCCAGCGCGGTGGTGCCGGCATCCAGCACTACCGCATCGCCCGGCTGCACCAGCGCGGCGGCGGCGCGGGCGATGGCCTGTTTCTGCTTAAGATTGCGCTGCTGCTTCTCCAGCGTGGTCGGCTGCAGCGGCACAAACTGCTTCAGCGCCACGCCGCCGTGGCTGCGGACGATCGCACCGCGATCGTCCAGCTTGATCAGATCGCGACGGATCGTTGCCGGGGAGGCGCGGGTGGCCGCTACCAGCTGATCAACGGTGACCAGGTTGTGGCTTTTCAGCACCGCCATGATCTGCTCAATACGCTGCTGCGTGCTCATTTCCCCGCCTGTGCCAGCTTCATCGCCAGCTTAATCGCCGCCACCATGCTGGCCGGATTCGCCTTGCCCTGCCAGGCGATATCAAACGCCGTACCGTGATCGACGGAGGTGCGGATAAACGGCAGCCCGGCGGTAATATTCACTCCGTCGTAGAAGCCCAGCAGCTTCAGCGGGATATGCCCCTGATCGTGATACATCGCCACCACCATATCGTACTGGCCCTCGCTCGCCTGCAGGAACACCGTATCCGGCGGGCACGGGCCGGTCACCTGCCAGCCCTGCGCCCGCGCGGCGGCGATGGCCGGCGCAACGATGGCGATCTCCTCATCGCCAAACAGCCCGTTCTCCCCGGCGTGGGGGTTGACCCCGGCCACGGCGATACGCGGTGCCGCATAACCCACCAGCTGCAAAAACCGCCCGGCGAGTGCAATTACCGAGGTAATCCGCGCTGCGCTGAGCGTATCTAAAAACTGCCGCAGCGCGATATGGGTGGAGACATGGATAACCTTCAGCCGGTCGGTATACAACAGCATCGCGACATCGCGGCTGCCGGTCAGCTCTGCCAGCAGCTCGGTGTGGCCGGGATAAGGGTGCCCGGCCAGATGCAGCGCTGCTTTGTTCAGCGGGGCGGTGGCGATGGCCTGCACCTGTCCCGC
>NZ_JRZZ01000080.1:0-1523 GCF_002865965.1 Erwinia sp. B116 | reverse complement strand
TACCGCAATTGTGTTCATCAGTACCTCTCCTCAATAAAGGTCAGCGCGTCGCACAGCGCACTCTCTGCGCCAAAACCGCCCGCTTTGGTGATCACCGGGATATCGTCGATTTCACTGCCCGTCAGCGTGCCGAAGGGAATACAGGCGGCAACCTCACCGGCAATCCGGTAGCCCTGCGCCCCCAGCGCGACGGCCACCGCGGCGGCGGTATCGCCCCCGGTGAGGATCAGCCCGCCGATGCGGGTCAGCCCGGTCACCTTATGCGCCAGCCTGCCGAGCTGCTGGCTAATCTGCCCGGCCACCTGACGACGGGTCAGCAGATGCTGCTGGCAGTAGCGGCTGACCGTCGTGCGCTCCCGCGCCTGCTGGCGGGTGCAGAGAATGCAGTGCCGCCCGTGGGCCAGCTGACGCGCCACCTGCTCCGCCAGCTGTTGCAGTTCGCTACCGGAGGCGCTGCCGAGCAGCACGGCCATCGCCACTTCAACCACCTCAGCGTGACCGCGTTGCCTGGCCGCCTCCACCTGACGGCGGGTGACCTCATTCATCGATCCGGCCACCACCAGCACCGGCAGGGCGTGATGACGATAGGCCGCCACCGGCAGCGCGTGCGCCAGCCCGGCCGCCCCGACCAGCAGCGGCACCTGCGGCATCGCCAGCGCCGCGCGGGCAATCTGCTGCAGATCGTCGTCCGTTACCGCATCCACCACCACCATCGCGCGGCCACCCGTGCAGAGCCGGGCTAACGCACTCCCCAGCTGGTGATACCTGACCTGATGCAGGCCAATCTCATACACCGGCAGACGGCTCTGCGCGGCGATCAGCGTGCGGATGCGGGAAGAGGCCAGCGGCGTAACCGCATCGCGGGCAAACGCCGTCTCCAGCAGCGGCACCTGATGCACCCGGCACTCGCCCTGCTCGGTGGTGCGCCCGGCGGCGGGGATGGCCGCTGCGATCACCGCCAGCCGCTTGCCCGCCGCAAGCATCGCGGCTTCCACCTCGGCCCCGACGTTGCCACGAAAGGTCGAATCAATTTTTTTAAACACCAGCGGCGGATCCTGACCGGGCGTGTACCACGGATGCAGCACCTGAGCTACGGTGCGTGCCGCCGCCGCCGCCGCGCTGGCACGACTTTCGGTATTGACCACCAGCACATCGCTGCACGGTGACGGTCTCTGCTGCGGGGTGAGCAGCACCTCGGTGCGTACGCCGTTTTTTGCCAGCTGCGCGCCGGTATCGCAGGCACCGGTAAAATCATCGGCTATCACAATCAGCTTCATGTGGCCTCCTTCAGCGGATGGCGTGCGCTGCCTGTTTCTCTCCACGGGGCCAGTAAGAGCGTAAGGTTCGCAGTGGTGATTTCCCTTAGCTTCATACTGCCTCCTTTAATTGACTGTGCGCGCTGCCTGTTTCTCTCCACGAGGTTAGTAAAGGCATCAGGTTCGCAGTGGTGATTTCCCTCAGCTTCATACTGCCTCCTTTAACGGCCTGCGTGCGTTGCGCCTTGCCACCCACGAGGTCAGCAG
>NZ_JRZZ01000079.1:0-5768 GCF_002865965.1 Erwinia sp. B116 | reverse complement strand
CGGTGTCAGCCCCGGACAGTTCGAAAACCAGACCCTCGCTTAGGGGCGTGTCCACATTATGCGGGTAGGATCAAACAGCTTGCCGTCAATGGATTTCAAAAACGCCTTGATCGTTTCATAGTCATCGACCCTTTCGGTCACGACAGCATCAAAGTAACTGAAGCTGCGTTCTGACCAGAGCGATTCATAACCGGATGTGTCCCCCTTAAACCACTTATCCAGTGCTGACGTTTCCAGACCGATAAGATGGTCTGCAAGTTTACGTTCTTCATCACTGTAGTTTTGCTCGTAAACGGGTAGTGCGTTTGACATACATTTCTCCTTTTGTATTCCCTACGACTGATGGCAAGGTAAGCAAACATCGATTACCGCCGGATATAGGGCTCGATACCAGCTCGCAACAGATTCCTGCCGGGGCATTGCGCATATATTGTCCTGTGATGCGGTCGATCCTCATGAGGTCAGGGAGTCGTCGCGCGTTTGCGGAAGTCCTTCGGCGTAAAACTGGTTTCCCGCTTGAAGAACTTGCAGAATCTGTCGACCTCACCGAATCCAAGGCGTTCGGACAGCGCTCCGATGGGCAAATCGGTGTGTGTGAGTAAACGTTTAGCCTCCAGCACGATCCGTTTTGAGAGATATGCTTTGGCACTGATCCCTTGAGCCGCCAGTGTTGCGCGCGTCAGGCTCTTCTCAGTACAGCCAAGGTAGCTTGCATAGTCGCCAACCTGGCTCCATTGCGAGAAATGCTCGTCCACCAGTTCCTGGAACTGCCGGAACCGTAACAGCATCCCCGATTGCTGCGATGCAGGTTCCTGACGTTGCCCGTGCAGGACAGTCAGCCAAGTCAGCAGCGCGTAAAAACGGTAACGCAACAACACATGCACCTCGACGCTCAGGCAGCTTGCCGAAACGTCCCCCGCCTCAGCGCCAGATTGCTCCTCAGGTCTCTTTGGCAACCCCAAACGGGCATCGTCGTGGATGCACTGAATATCCTGCATGGCTCGTTTAAGTTCTGCCGGATCAAGGCAGATGCTTCCAGGCAGGCGATCCAGAACAGGGGCTATTTCAGCCTCTGCCGACAGCAGAAATTCCGGACGAAGCAGTACGATCCATCCATCCCAGCCCTCCTCACTGCCGAAGTTGTGGGCCTGGCCAGGCCGCAACGTGAGCAATGTCCCCGCGATGCATTCAACCGGCTCAAAATCGACAAAGTGCGTACATTGCCCTTCGGTCACGCAGATCAACATATAGAACTCATAGCAGTAAGTCCTGCGCATGGCCTGCACCGTCGAGCGACGCTTGAGGTCCGACAAACGGAATACCTCAAGATCATAGGGATAAGGGCTGCCCGGGCTATACGTCAGCCGCTCAACTGTAGGTTGCGCCATTGCACTCATCGACTACCTCTTTCACCATCGTCTTTTCCCCACAGAATGTCCGATACTTACAATTAAAAAGCCATTTTATTGTACAAATCATGCCATTTATGGCCCATAATGGCAATTAACAAAAGCGTTAATGAGACCTCTGGTCACGGATATATGAGCACGAAAGAGCGGCATCGCCAGACAAGCGGGGACGGGACGATACCTACCTGGCCGTTCTTCATCAACAGCTTCCCCGAAGCGATAAAAGCGGTTCAGAATAGCGATGTGTACATCCATTCCCGCGTCCGCTGAGTAGCAGAGATATTGTCAGGAGTGTCCATGGATACACAGAACCTAGTCCACCTCGCCGATGACTATGCACGATCGTTTACTGCCGTGACGGCCGACCACTCAATGGGGATCGGCTGGGCGGCCTACAAGCTGCATGGCAAAGTGTTCATGCTGGTCGGTGAGGTGGACGATAAAGCCACCGTTATTGTGAAGGCCGATCCCATTAGGGCCGCGATCCTGCGCGGTCAATTTGAAGAAATCTCACCGGCTCATCGCATGAGCAAGCGCCACTGGCTGTCTGTCGTTGCAGGCAAGTTCATCACGAAGGCGTTGTTGCATCGGGAGATCAAAGAGTCTTACCTGCTGGTTCAGGCGAGCCTGCCGCAAAAGCGCATCCGCAATGTCGGACAGCCAGCACATAAAGGCATCTCCAGACGCCAGTTGCAGCCTCTTGCACGCCGCCTGGCGACTGAATTGCCTGGCGTCAGCCGCGGCCGCCCGTTTGTCGAAAAACTTGACGTCTACAAGGTCGTCAACAAAGTCTTCCTCATCATCACCGATGATCCTGGTGAGCCGATCATCACGGTCAAGACAGACCCGGGCCAGATCGAAACCCTGTGTGAACAGTATGAAAACGTGACGCCCGGGAGATATCTCGATAAGCACCACTGGGTATCTGTCGAAGGTGGCAAAGGCGTGACCCGGGAACTGGTAGAAGAACTGATCAAACAGTCCTACCGGCTGGCGCTCAAAGCAGTGCCTCAACGTTTAAAGCCCCCGGTGTAAACCGCCCTGCAAACCGGATCCGCCACCCTGTGGCCGGGACCCGCCAGGTATCGTCGAAGGCCATTTTCAATTTAACAGGAGTAACATATGACCAAACTCGCCGGACAAGGTAAAGCGCTGGCCGTGCACTACGCCGGGGAGCTCTCAGGCTGGGCTCCCATTACAACACGGCCCCTGTTTGGCGCTGTCGCCCTCTATCGTGACGGGCTCGTATTCGCGATGGTCTGGAAAGGATCTCTGTATTTCAAGGTGGATAATACAAGCCGTGCCGACTATGAGGCGGCAGGCTCACACGCGCTGGGCTATGTCGCCGAGGGCAACGATCATGCGCTAAAATCGTACTGGGAAGTGCCGGTGGATGTGCTTGAAGATAATGAAACACTGACGGAATGGGCGCAGCGGGCCTGGAGCGCAGCTCTCAAAGCGACCAGGGGCTGATTATCTCGTGACGACAAGCTCCCAATCAACCGAATTTCTGTCGGGCGGACAGTTCACAGCAGCCACCCGGGACTGGTTTGTCTCCACGTTCGGTACGCCCACGGCGGTGCAGGATGCTGCGTGGTCGGCAATCGGCGGAGGGCACCATTCGCTGGTCATCGCCCCCACCGGCTCAGGCAAAACGCTGGCTGCTTTTATGCATGCCATCGATCGACTTTTCAGTGAGCAAGCAGCTGCGTTAACTTCGGACCCCGAGAACGCCCGGCGACGTGCAACGAAAACCCGGGTGCTCTACATTTCGCCAGTTAAGGCTCTGGGGACAGATGTGCAGCGCAACCTGTCTTTGCCGCTCCAGGGGATAATGCAGAAGCGCCAGCGACGGGGCGATGCCAACGTGGTACTGACGGTGGGCCTGCGAACCGGCGACACGCCGACAGCAGAGCGCGCCCGTCTCGTGCGCAGACCTCCCGACATTCTCATCACGACGCCGGAGTCTCTCTTCCTGATGCTGACCTCCCGGGCAAGAGAAGCGCTGCGCGACGTCAGTACCATCATTATCGACGAGATCCACGCCGTAGCGGGTACCAAACGCGGATCGCATCTGGCTCTGAGCCTGGAGCGGCTGGACGCGCTGCTGGAAACGCCTGCGCAACGCATCGGGTTATCAGCCACCGTACGCCCCGTGGAACGGGTGGCTGAGTTCCTGGGAGGCGAGCGACCTGTCACCGTTGTAGCCCCGCCATCGATGCGCCATCTTGAGGTGCGCATCGTGGTGCCGGTGGCAGACATGTCGAACATCCCGGAAAGTGAGCCCGGCGACAACGCGGGCAATGGCCGCCCCGGCTCTGTCTGGCCGCATGTGGAGGCCAGTATTCTGGACCAGGTGCTTTCACGCCGCTCCACTATCGTGTTCGCCAATTCCCGCGGCATGGCAGAGCGGCTGACCGCGCGCCTCAATGAAGCCTATGCAGCAAGACTGGCAGGCGCTGAACAGACTGCGCCCACAGCGGATAGTGCCCCTCCTGTACAGTACGTATCGACGGCGGTCAGCACCCAGGCGCACTCCGCCGGTGTTGCCGCTACGATCGCCCGATCTCACCACGGGTCGGTGTCCAAAGAGCATCGTGCTGAGATCGAGCAGGCACTCAAATCCGGTGAGTTACGCTGCGTGGTCGCCACCTCAAGCCTGGAACTGGGCATTGACATGGGCCTGGTCGACCTGGTGATTCAGGTAACTGCACCCCCCTCTGTCGCCAGCGCTCTGCAACGTGTTGGACGCGCCGGACACCAGGTTGGCGGCATTTCAACCGGGCTCGTCTATCCTCGCACACGACGCGACGTGATAGACGCCGCCGTTATCGTCGAGGCGATGCTGAACGGCCGTATTGAGGCCATCGCCCCGCCCCGCAATCCACTGGATGTGTTAGCACAGCAGACGGTCGCCGCCGTGGCGATGGAGCCGCTTGATGTCGACACCTGGTATGCCACCGTGCGCCGCGCTGCGCCCTATCTCACACTCCCCCGCACGGCGTTCGATGCCACGCTGGATATGCTGGCGGGACGCTATCCCTCCGATGATTTTTCCGGGTTTCGGCCACGGCTGATCTGGGACCGGGAAACCGGTCAACTGTCGGCACGTCCGGGCGCACAACAGTTGGCGGTCACCAGCGGTGGCACCATCCCCGATCGCGGCATGTTCAGCGTCGTTCTGCCCGAAGGTGAAGAACGTGCTGGCTCACGCCGGGTGGGTGAGCTCGACGAAGAAATGGTCTACGAGTCGCGCATCAACGATGTTATCACTCTGGGGGCGACGTCCTGGCGCATTCAGGAAATCACCCGCGACCAGGTGGTCGTCATCCCGGCTCCGGGTCGTTCCGCTCGCCTGCCATTCTGGCGCGGAGACGGTATCGGTCGGCCTGCCGAGCTGGGAGAGGCCATCGGTGCTTTCCTCGGCCAGCTCGAACCGGACATCTCCGGGGCCGGTGACGCACCACTCCCCGAGCCCGGTACACAAAGTCGCCTGGAGGCCATCAGCCTGAACGGAAATGCCATCGGTAACATGCTGGCACTGCTGTCCGAGCAGCGTGCTGCCACAGGTGTGCTACCCACCGATCGCAGGCTAATCGTCGAGCGATGCCATGACGAGCTTGGCGACTGGCGCCTGATCCTGCATTCACCCTATGGGCGTCGGGTCCATGAGCCCTGGGCGCTGGCCATTGCTCAACGCATCCGCGAGCGCTGGAAAATCGATCCGGCCGTGGTGTCCAGTGACGATGGCATCGTGGCGCGCCTCCCGGATACGGGCCGGGTGCCTGGTGCGGAGCTATTCCTTTTCGAACCAGACAAACTGCGACACACCGTGGCCATCGCTGTCGGGGGCTCAGCACTGTTTGCCGCACGCTTCCGTGAGTGTGCCGCGCGTGCGCTACTGCTTTCACGGAGAACGCCTGGCCGACGCTCTCCGCTGTGGCAGCAGCGCCTTCGTGCCGGTCAGTTACTGGAGATCGCCCGGGATTATCCTGAGTTTCCGATACTGATCGAGACCGCACGCGAGTGCCTGCAGGACGTGTACGACCTCGATGCGCTCGATGAGCTCATGCGGCAACTGAATACAGGTCCGGTACAGCTGGTTGAAGTCACCACAGAAGTACCGTCCCCTTTCGCCACTGACCTGCTGTTTGGCTATGTCGCACAGTTCATGTACGAGACTGACGCACCGATGGCCGAACGACGTGCATCGATGCTCGCCCTTGACAGTGCCTTGCTGGGCGAACTTCTGGGACAAGTTGAGCTGAGTGAACTGCTCGACCCCCTGGTGATGGAACAGCTTGATCAGGAGCTGCAGCGACTGGCGGTTGGCTACAGAGCGAGGGGCAAGGAGGGCGT
>NZ_JRZZ01000078.1:0-5987 GCF_002865965.1 Erwinia sp. B116 | reverse complement strand
CTCGTCGAGGATCTGCGCCACCACCTCCGGCACGGATTTATTGACGAAGAAACGGTGGGTGCGAAACTGTTTGTCCAGTAAGGAGATAAAAGGCTCAAGAATGATTTCATACGTGACCTGATCGCGTGATCCTGTCAGTCGTCGGAAGTCCGTTACTACACCATGAACAATTTTACCGACAACGGGGTTAAATAATTCCCCCACGCCCATGTTCAGCGTGGCGGTTTTACGCAACATCATTTCAGCCGTAAGATCCGGATGAGGGCTGGTGAAACGAATGGTGTAATGATAGAGAACACTCATCTGTTCCACGCCTTCAAAACGTTCCACATCCAATGGATAAGGGCAGGAAGGAATGTTCAGGCTGTATCGATTAAGTACGGTTCCAGTTACCTCAGATATCTTTTCCATTTCTATAACTCCCATCACCGGTCAGAATAACATTAATAGTGATCAGTCCATTTTTGATTAATATAAGGGAAAACAAACCGACACATCAGACAGCCAATGTAAATAAGAAAAAGAGAGCCCCTCTCCACAATAAAACCCATAATCACTATTTGATACGAAAAAAACCAGGCTGAAATAACCACTCCGACAGTGATCACCGCACCACCTAACGCACATAGAGCATTAAAGATAATTAATTTTAAAACTTATCTTAATTTCATAAACCACCTGGGAAATACTTGAATATTTTATCGAACCCTTCTGGATTGACATCGCCAATAGCACAGGATTACCAGTCGCGCCAGCCTGAATTTATCATCCTGATTTTCTATGCGATGCTCAGTATGAATAAAATCGTAACAGAGATACACAAGGCCAGCCGGGAATGAAATAACACCTTCCGCCACAGCACCTAAAAATACAGGCCCATTGACATTAATAGCATCCAGCATATCTCTGGCAATCTCCTTGCGCTATCCATGTTCGATAACCTTTAACCAGAGAGCAGGCTGTTAGTGTTGCGACTTTCACCATCGCCGCTGATGAGAATAACGTCGTTAATGAAGAGCCGAAACGCCCCACCACTTGTATATTAGCTATGTTATTCATCATAAATATATGTGTGTGCGAAGCGATAAATAAAATACCCAACCAAATACTCGGCTATTGAAAATGCACCCCACAGATACTTTGACTCACTATTTGAGAAAAAAAAGAACCAGAGGGAAAAAGCAATGCCTGAAGCACCTAATCCCATCCCGATCCCCCGCGACAGGCGAGAAAGAATGATCAGCGTTATACGTTTAATATTCATTAACTATCCAGAAAACACTCACACATCCTATAAAAGTCAGCATTATGTGTGGGATGCTTCACGCTCACCCTTCACCTTAATTATAATCATCCCATTTATTATTAATATACGGAAAAGCAAACCGATACATCAAATAACCAATGTAAATAAAAACAAGAGAAGCACACCCCCAATAAAACCCATAATCACTGCTTGATACGAAAAAAAACCAGACCGAAAGAACAACGCCGATAGTGATCACCGTACCCCCTAACGCACACAGAACATTAAATATGATTAATTTTGCAATTCCTTTTGTATTCATAGGCCACCCAGAAAATATTTACATATTCTGTCAAATTCTTCTGAATTATCATCGCCAATAGCACAGGCTTGTTCGAATGGTTTAACCTTATCCTCGAAGAGGAAATATAAAAGATCCAGATCCCCCTTATCTTTGAGCTTATAGTAAATTTTGGGATTTCTTTCCTTCAGATACCTGGATGTATAAATCGATCTTGATGACTCAGCACCAATTGAGAGAAGTGAACCTATAGTAAAGCCAGAAAACACCACTGTAACTAAACGAGTAGAGATTACATTAGCTAAATTAACCCCTGTTAATTGAGAAAAAATCACCTTCCCAACTGCACTTCCGCCAATGTTTTCAGCCATTGAAATCATATTGATGCGGAATGAAAAATCCTCTATAAATAAGTTAATAGCTTTTTCAATTGTCGTTTTATTGAAGGTTGCTGTTTTAACTAGTCGTGCCAGCCTGAATTTATCGTCCTGATTCTCTCTGCGATGTTCCGTATCAATAAAATCATAACCGAGATATACAAGGCTAACCGGGAATGAAATAACACCTTTCGCCACAGCACCTAAAAATCCGGATCCATCGACATTAATAGCATCCAGCATATCTCTGGCAATCTCTTTTGCGCTGTCCATGTTCGATATCCTTTAATTAAAGAACAGGCTGGCTGTTAAACTCCAGCCCAATCCCCTCGTCCTCACTCCAGCCCAGCGTCAGCGTTTTCGGTTTCTGCTGCGCGGCCATGTGAACAAGCAGCTGCTGGCTCAGCACCGGCAGGATCTGCTGGTTGAGCAGGCTGTCGACGTTGCGCGCGCCGGTGTCCGGCAGCAGGCAGGCGGCGGTCAGCGCGTCATACAGGCTCTCGTCGATCTGCGTGGTCAGGCCATAGTGGCGGTGCAGGCGCCTGCTGACCTGGCCGAGTTTCATTTCGACGATAGTGCGCATTGCGGGCTCACTCAGCGGGCGGTAAATCACGGTCTGGAAGCGGGCCACCAGCGCGGGCTGGAAGTGTTCGCGCAGGATCGGGCGCAGCAGTTCGTGCAGATCCGCTTCGCTGGCTTCCGACTGTTCGTCCAGCAGCAGCATCAGGCGATCGCTGCCGAGGTTGGAGGTCATCAGGATCACGGTGTTACGGAAGTCGATCTCCCGGCCTTCACCGTCGCGCATAACGCCCCGGTCGAACACCTGGTAGAACAGATTTATCACGTCGCGGTGCGCTTTTTCGACTTCATCAAGCAGCACCACGCTGTACGGACGCTTGCGCACCGCTTCGGTGAGGATGCCGCCCTGACCGTAGCCGACGTAGCCCGGCGGTGAGCCTTTCAGCTGGGAGACGGTGTGCGGCTCCTGATATTCAGAGAGGTTGATGGTGATCAGGGACTTTTCACCGCCGTAAAGCACATCGGCGAGCGCCAGCGCGGTTTCGGTTTTGCCGACGCCGCTCGGGCCGACCAGCAGGAACACGCCCTGTGGGCCGTTTTCAGACGTGAGCCCGGTTTTCGCCGCACGGAGGCGCCGGGCGATGGCTGCCAGGGAAATATCCTGACCGACCACGCGCCTGCCAATGTCCTGCTCCAGGTTCAGCAGTTCGGTCTGCTCGTCTTTCATCAGTGAGGAGAGCGGCACGCCGGTCCAGTCGGCAATCACCGTGGCGACGGTGCGCACGTCCACATCGACGGAGAGCAGCGGGCTGCTCTGCTGCATCGCGTTCAGCTGCTGCTGCAGGTCGCGGGTCTCATTCTGGCGCGAGAGGTCCTGGCGGGTTGCCAGCAGCCGTTCGGTCAGTTCGAGCTCTTCTTTATACTGCTTCTCCAGCGCTTCCAGCGCCGCAGTCAGGCGGGTCTCGTCCTGCGCGATAGTCGCCAGGCGTTCACCCTGTGCAGGGTCGCCGACCGCAATATCTTCCAGCAGCGCCTGCTTCTCCATTGCCAGCGAACCGAGCTGCACGCGGATGCGGGTCAGCGGTTCCGGCACCGTATCAATGCTCATCCGCACGCGGGCGGCAGCGGTGTCGAGCAGGTCAACCGCTTTGTCCGGCAGCTGACGACCGGTCAGATAGCGGCGCGACAGCGACACCGCCGCGCGCACGGCGGCGTCGGTGATATGTACGTTGTGGTGTCCGGCGTAACGGGCTTTGAGGCCTCTTAGCATCAGGCAGGCGGCGTTGTCGTCCGGCTCATCCACTTTAATCATCTGGAAGCGACGCTCCAGCGCGGCGTCGCGTTCAAAATACTGTTTATACTCGGACCAGGTGGTCGCCGCGATAGTGCGCAGTTCGCCGCGCGCCAGCGCCGGTTTCAGCAGGTTGGCCGCATCGGCACCGCCCGCCTGGTTACCGGCACCGATGATAGTGTGCGCTTCGTCGATAAACAGCAAAACCGGTACCGGCGACTGCTGCACGGCGTCGATGACGTTTTTCAGACGCTGTTCAAACTCGCCCTTTACGCCTGCGCCAGCCTGCAACAGCCCGAGGTCGAGCGTGCGCAGAACCACCGGCCTGAGCGACTCCGGGACGTTGCCTTCAGCGATGCGCAGCGCCAGCCCCTCCACCAGCGCGGTTTTGCCGACGCCCGGCTCCCCGACCAGAATCGGATTATTTTTGCGACGTCGCGAAAGGATGTCGACCATCTGGCGGATTTCGGTATCACGCCCGAACACCGGGTCGATTTTGCCCTCTCTTGCTTTGGCGGTAACGTCGAGGGTGAATTTATCCAGCGCATTTTGCAGCGCAGGCGACAGCTCGCCCTCTTTCACTTCGCTGCCCGCCGGATGGCCAGTGATTTCCACGCCGCCGCCGGAGGAAACAGTTAGCGCTTCTTCCTGCTGCAGTTCGGCGCGTTCGTCCGACTGCGCATCGAGCAGCCCGCGCAGACGCTCCAGCTGGCTCTTGCCCAGGGTCAGCAGCGGCCACAGGCCGTCACAGCGAATGAGTTTCGGGCTGTCAGTCAGTACCATCAGCAGGTGCAGGCTGCGGATCTGCTCTTCGCCCTGCAGGGAGGCCACCATCCACGCCTGTTTCAGCAGCGTGTGGAGCGAGTCCGCAAGCGCCGGGCGGCGGCGTAATGAACGCGGCAGAGTATCCAGCCAGCCGAGCAGCGCCTGCCACATGCCGTCCATGTCCCATTCGTAGCGGCGTGCCAGCACCGTGAAGTCGCCTTCGCCCTGCTCCAGCAGTTTGAGCAGCCAGTGTTCGGGCAGGATTTCAGCGTGCGCGCGGGTCTGGCACAGAGAGGCCGCCCCTTCCAGGGCGCGGGCACAGTACGGGTTGAGACGACGTAACAGGACGGCTGAATTTTCCATTTTTCTCTCTCTTTATTTTTCCAGGACACGCTACCGCCCATCGCTGTTTACTTACCAAAGCGCATCAGGTCAGGCAGATTGGGGTTTTCCTGAACGCCCGGCTGGCAGACGCTCAGGAAAACTGCGGACAGGGAACCCTGTCCGCAGCGGATTTACCTATATAAATCAGGCAGTAGCACGTTCATTCCATGAATCGGAATGAATGATGTTGCCGTCTTTGTAGGTCCAGGTGATTTTTTCGTAGCGCAGTTCGATCTGCTCGAGGTGGTTGTGCTTCTCTTTCGCCGGATCTTTGATGTCGTGCATTTTCGGCGCGACTTTCACCAGCTTGACGTTCTCCAGTTTGGTGTTGAAATATTCAACTTCCTGGCCCGCGTCATTGATTTTGTACCACTTGAACTCAGCGGATTTCAGGGTCTGACCGGTGGTCACCGCTTTGTAGAGATACGGGCTGGATGAGTCGATCTCCTTGGTGAAGATAAATGGCGTGTGTACGCGGGTGCCGGTCAACTTGCCGGTGTTGTTGTCGGTGGGGATGTACAGGGTGTGATCCTGCGCGACCACCTCGATGCTGCCTTCGCGATCCTGCACGTCAACAGAGCCTTTGATGTCAGCGCCGCCGTCGTCTTTCAGCCACAGATAAACAGGAATTGCCATGTGTTAGTTCTCCATTAGGTTGTTATCAACGTCATCTTCCTGCGATGACGTAGGGGTGTTGCCAGGTATCCGGCAGGCGTCTGCCTGCGGCACCAGACTGATTTCGACCCGGCGGTTGAGCGCGCGCCCGTCCGGCGTGTCGTTGGTAGCGATGGGGCGGCTTTCGCCATAGCCCTGTACGGCAAAACAGCTTTCCGGTACGTCGCCGGTGTCACGCATCCAGTTGCGCACCGCTTCGGCACGCTTCAGAGAGAGCGTCTGGTTAAGCCCGGGATTGCCGGTGTTGTCGGTATGCCCGGCAACGACAATCAGCCAGCCCGGTTTGGCCCTGATGCCCACCAGTGCGTTCACCAGCAGCCTGGTGGAGCCGGGTTTGAGGTCGTATCTGCCGGAATCGAACAGCGACATGCTGTCGAGGCGGAGGGTTTCTGGCCCCTGAACGATTTTATTAATGACAGGCGGTGGCGG
>NZ_JRZZ01000077.1:0-6135 GCF_002865965.1 Erwinia sp. B116 | reverse complement strand
CTGACGCCGATGCGGACGCGGACGCCGATGCGGATGCCGATGCCGATGCCGATGCCGATGCCGACGCGGATGCCGACGCCGATGCCGATGCCGACGCCGATGCCGATGCGGATGCGGATGCCGACGCCGATGCCGATGCCGACGCCGATGCGGACGCTGATGCGGATGCCGACGCCGATGCGGATGCCGACGCCGATGCCGATGCCGACGCCGACGCCGATGCAGATGCAGATGCAGATGCAGATGCAGATGCTGACGCCGATGCCCCTGACGCACCAACCGGCCTTGCGCTCTCTGTCAGTGGTCTGATTCTGACCGGTAACGGCGAACCAGGCGCGACGGTGAATGTACGCAGCGCCACCGGTGCTCTGCTGGGCACCTCTGTCGTGGAAGATGATGGTACCTTCTCCGTCACCCTAAACGCCGCGCAGCAGAATGGTGAAACGCTGAGCGTTACGCTGATCGATGCGGCAAATAACACTTCCGATCCAACCACCTATAACGCCCCGGATAACATTACGCCGGATGCGCCGACCGATCTGCTGCTGGATGCTGCAGGCCTGGTGTTGACCGGCAAAGGCGAAGCGGGTAACACCGTTAAGGTTTATGGCCCGAACGGTAACGTGATTGCCAGCGATGTGGTAGCAGATGACGGGACCTTCTCGATCACCCTGCCTGCCGCACAGATCAACGGCGAACAACTGACCATCACCCAGACCGACCCGGCCAATCATGTATCGCAGCCGGGCAGCGTGACCGCTCTCGATACCGTCACCCCGGATGCACCAACCGCCGTGGAAATTAACGACAGCGGTACGGTGGTAACGGGCCAGGGCGAAGCGGGCACCATCGCTAAGGTTTATGACGCACTGGGTAACCAGATCGGTTCAGCCACCGTTGACTCAGACGGCAGCTTCACCGTGGCGATCAGCCCGGCTCAGACCAACGGCGAATCGTTGACCGTCACTCTGACCGACGGCGCGGACCATATCTCACCGGCAGGAGAGGTTGACGCACCGGATACCACCACGCCGGATGCACCGACCGACCTGGCGCTTGATGCCACCGGCCTGATACTGACCGGCCGCGGCGAAGCAGGCGATACCATCGTCGTGCATGATGCAAAAGGTAACGTGGTCTCCACCACGCCAGCCGTTGTCACCGTGGCACCAGACGGAACCTTCACCCTGACCCTGCCATCCGCGCAGCTCAACGGTGAAACCCTGACCGTGACCCAGACCGACCCGGCAGGACATACCTCAGCGTCAGAGACCATCGTCGCCGAGGATATCCTTACGCCGGATGCACCAACCGACGTGGCGATCGACGATACCGGCAGCGTGATCACCGGTAAAGGCGAGCCAGGTACCACGGTTATCGTCTATAACGCGCTGGGCAACAGTATTGCCAACTCCACCGTGTTGGCGGACGGCACCTTCTCGGTCACCCTGCCAACGCCTCTGACCAACGGCGAAGAGCTGACCGTGGGCCTGATCGACGGCGTCGGCCATATCTCCCAACCGTCACCGGTGATTACCGCACCTGACACCACCACGCCGGATGCACCGACCGATCTGGCGCTTGACGCTAGCGGCACCGTGCTGACCGGTCGCGGCGAAGCGGGCGATACCATCATCGTTCACGGTGCAGACGGTAACGTTCTGACCACCATCCCGTCACCGGTGATCGTAGAAGCGGACGGCAGCTTTAGCCTGACCCTGGACAGCGCTCAGCTGAACGGCCAGACCCTGACCGTGACCCAGACCGATCCGGTTGGACACGTGTCACCGGCTGCGTCTTACCTCGCCGATGATACGGAAACACCGGATGCACCTACCGGCGTGGCAATCAACGACGCGGGCACCGAAGTAACCGGCCGTGGCGAACCGGGCACCACCGTTAACGTCACCAACGCCCAGGGCGGTGTCATCGGTACCGGCACCGTGCTGGCCGACGGCAACTTTACCGTAACCCTGAGCCCGGCTCAGACTAACGGTCAGGCGCTCGACGTCACGCTGACCGACGGCGTAGGCCATGTTTCGCCGGCATACACCGTTACCGCCGCTGATACCACCACCCCGGATGCGCCGACCGACCTGACGTTTGATGCCTTCGGCATCGTGCTGAGCGGTAAAGGTGAGCCGGGCGATACGATCCTGGTTCGCGATGCCAACGGCATTGTGCTGACCACCGATCCATCGCCGGTCACCGTAAACGGAGACGGCACCTTCAGCCTGACGCTGCTTACCGCGCAGCTGAACGGTGAAACGCTGACCGTGACCCAGACCGATCCGGCTGGCCACGTCTCACCGTCCACCGCCATTACCGCCGTCGATATCACTACACCGGATGCACCAACCGGGGTAGCCATTGACGATACCGGTACTCTCGTTACCGGACGTGGCGAAGCGGGCACCACCGTTAACGTCACCAACGCGCTGGGTACGGTGATACTGGGTACGGCTATCGTGCAGTCTGACGGCAGCTTCAGCGTCACCCTCAACCCGGCTCAGACCAACGGTGAAACACTCGCCGTGACGCTGACCGACGGCGAGGGCCAAACCTCTACGCCGGCCACGGTGGATGCTACGGATACCACCACCCCGGATGCACCAACCGATCTGGCGCTTGACGCCACCGGCGTCGTGCTGACCGGTCGTGGCGAAGCGGGTAACACCATTATCGTTCATGGTGCCAACGGCAACGCGCTGACCACTGACCCGGCCGTGATAACCGTGGATGCTGACGGTAACTTCACGCTGGCGCTGACCACCGCGCAGCTGAACGGCCAGGTGCTGACCGTGACCCAGACCGATCCGGTCGGCCATGTTTCACCGGCAGCCAGCTACACCGCTGACGACACCACCAACCCGGACTCACCGACTAACCTCAATATCGCCGACGACGGGGTAACCCTGACCGGCAGAGGGGAAGCGGGGACCACGGTGACGGTGCGTGACGCCAGTAACAACCTGATCGGTACGGGTAGCGTCGAAGCCAACGGTAGCTTCACCATCATTCTGACCGAACCGCAGGATCAAGGCCTGGTGGTCAACGTGGTGCTGACCGATGCAGCTGGCCTCAGCTCACCGGTGACACCGGTAACGTCGCCAGGTCCGTTCTCTCTGGATGCGCCGACCGATCTGCAGGTCTCCCCGGATGGTCTTACCGTCACCGGTAGGGCTGAAACCGCAGGCCTGCTGTCCACAACCATCGTGGTTAAAAATGCCGCGGGTGTTACCGTCGGCACTGCTGTTCTGCTGATAAGCGGCGGCTTTACCGTCACGCTTGATTCACCTCAGGTGAACGGTGAAGTCCTGTACGTTAGCGTGCAGAACACGGGGGCGAACCTCTACTCTCCGGCAGCCACGGTCACGGCTCTGGACATTACGACACCTGACGCACCGACGGATCTGTTGCTGTCAGATAACGGTCTGATCCTCACCGGACGGGGTGAAGCAGGTGACGTGGTGACGGTGAAAAATGCCGCCGGCAGTACGCTCGGCTTCAGCACCGTGGCGGCAGACGGCACCTTCAGCGTCACGCTGAGCGGCGCCCAGCTGAACGGCCAGGTGCTGAGCGTGACCCAGACCGACCCGGTTGGCCACGTCTCACCTGTCGCGACCACCACGGCCAATGACACCACCACGCCGGACGCGCCGACCAACCTCGACGTGATTGAGGAGGGAACCCGACTGACCGGTCTCGGTGAGCCTGGCGCCACGGTAACGGTGAGAAACGCCAGCGGTACGCTGCTCGTTACCACTCAGGTAGATACCGACGGCACCTTCAGTGTGATTCTGTCGCCGGCGCAGGCCAACGGTGAAACGCTGACCGTGACCCAGACCGACGCGGCCGGACTGACCTCTCCGGCGGCCAACGTTATCGCGGAGGATATCACTACCCCGGATGCGCCAACTGACCTCGCCGTTTCCGCCAACGGACTGGTGCTCACCGGTAACGGTGAAGCCGGCGATACCGTCACCGTCCGCAACGCGGCTGGCACGGCACTGGGTACCGCTCTGGTGGCCAGCAACGGCACCTTCTCCGTGAATCTGAGCGCCGCTCAGCTGAACGGCCAGGTCCTGAGCGTCACCCAGACCGACCCGGCAGGCCATACCTCTCCGGCGGGCACCACCACGGCTGCGGATATCACCACGCCGGATGCACCGACCAATCTGGTTCTGTCCGATAACGGGCTGTTCCTGAGCGGACGGGGTGAAGCGGGCGATATCGTCACCGTGAAGTCGGCTGCCGGCGCCATTCTGGGCACCGCAACCGTTCTGGCCGATGGCACCTTCTCCGTGGAACTGAGCGCCGCTCAGTTGAACGGTCAGGTTCTGTCCGTCAGCCAGACTGACCCGGTTGGGCACGTCTCCGCCTCTGCCACGCTGAACGCGGCCGATACCATCACGCCGGATGCACCGGTGGTAACCGCGCTCTCCGCCAACGGTCTGGTATTAACCGGTACCGGTGAAGCGGGCGACACGGTAGTGGTGAAAAATGCTGCAGGTACCACGCTGGGCACCGTCCAAGTCGGCGCTGATGGCACCTTCTCCGTGAATCTGAGCCCTGCTCAGCTGAACGGTCAGGTCCTGAGCGTTACCCAGACTGACCCGGCAGGCCATATCTCTGCGGCAACGCCATACACCGCCGCAGACGTCACCACGCCTGATGCGCCGACTAACCTTGCGTTGTCTGCCAACGGCCTGGTGCTGACCGGTCGTGGCGAAGCGGGTGATACCGTTACCGTGAAATCGGCCGCCGGCGTGACGCTGGGCACCACGGTTGTGCTGGCTGACGGCACCTTCTCCGTGGAACTGAGCGCCGCTCAGCTTAACGGTCAGGTGCTGAACGTCACCCAGACCGATCCGGCGCTGCACGTCTCACCAGCGGCCAGCTACACGGCTGCCGACGTCACCACGCCGGACGCACCGGTAGTGACCGCACTCTCCGTCAACGGGCTGGTGTTAACCGGTACCGGCGAAGCGGGCGACACCGTTAACGTGAAATCGGCTGCCGGCATTACGCTGGGCACCGCGATTGTGCTGGCTGACGGCAGCTGGTCCGCCACCCTGAGCCCGGCTCAGCTGAACGGCCAGGTCCTGTCTGTTACCCAGACCGATCCGGTAGGTCATATCTCTGCGGCAACGCCATACACCGCGGCCGACGTCACCACCCCGGATGCGCCGACTAACCTCGCGCTGTCTGCAGATGGCCTGACGCTGACCGGGCGTGGCGAAGCGGGTGATACCGTTACCGTGAAATCGGCCGCCGGCGTGACGCTGGGCACCGCGGTTGTGCTGGCTGACGGCACCTTCTCCGTAGGTCTGAGCGCCGCTCAGCTTAACGGACAGGTTCTGAGCGTCACCCAGACCGACCCGGCGCTGCACGTCTCACCGGTCGCCCCTTACACGGCGGCGGACATCACCACGCCGGATGCACCGGTGGTGACCGCGCTCTCCACGAACGGACTGGTATTAACCGGTACCGGCGAAGCGGGCGACACCGTCATCGTGAAATCGGCTGCCGGCGTCACGCTGGGCACCGCGCTGGTCGCGGCCAACGGCTCCTTCTCCGTGACGCTGGGTTCTGCCCAGCTCAACGGCCAGGTGCTGTCGGTCACCCAGACCGATCCGGTGGGCCACGTTTCCGCTGCTACACCGTACACCGCGGCCGACGTGACCACCCCGGATGCGCCGACTAACCTGGCGCTCTCCCCTGACGGTCTGACCCTGACCGGACGTGGCGAAGCGGGCGATACCGTTACCGTGAGAACGGCGGCGGGCGTCTCGCTGGGGACCACGATTGTGCTGGCGGATGGCACCTTCTCCGTAGGCCTGAGCGCCGCTCAGCTGAACGGACAGGTCCTGAGCGTCACCCAGACCGATCCGGCGCTGCACGTTTCACCGGCGGCCGGCATCACCGCTTCCGACAGCACCTCCCCGGATGCACCGACGGCGCTGACGCTGTCTGCTGACGGGCTGACGCTGAGCGGACGCGGCGAAGCGGGCGACACCATCACCGTGAAATCGCTGACCGGTGTCACCCTCGGTACCGGGCTGGTCCTGTCCGACGGCACCTTCACCGCGACGCTGAGCCCGGCTCAGCTGAACGGCCAGGTGCTGTCGGTCA
>NZ_JRZZ01000076.1:0-6366 GCF_002865965.1 Erwinia sp. B116 | reverse complement strand
CCAGAAACCTGGCAAACGCATAGCGTCGCAACGACCTGCAACTAACCGGATTTCATGCCGCGTTACCCGCCAGTACCTGACTTACAACAGCCAGCTTATCAGGTAAAACACCCCCAGAATCAGCAGTACGCTCAGCACCATATGCCGTACCCGGGCGGCAATGACTACCCCGGCCACTGCACCGTACAGGTAAGGATTATCCGCCATCCCGCGCACGGCCCCGTCGTGCAGCAGAATAATCGGCCCACAGATGGCGGTCAGCAGGCAGGGGGCCGAATACTTCAGCGCCTCACGCAGCAGCGCGGGCAGCCGCACCGGCACCATAGGTTCCAGAAATACGTAGCGGTTAAAGAACACCAGCGCCGCCACCGCCGCAAGCATGCCGCTCAGCCCGGCGATCACGATTGCTCCTTCCACCCGGTACAGGCTAAGGATCATCGACAGCAGCAGCGATACCACCACGCCACACAGCACGCTGCGTGATTGAACCATCGGTACCACGATGGTGATAAAGGTGGCGACAATGGAGAAGTCGAGATGCCAGCGGTCCAGATCCGGGATCGCCGAGGCCATCACCACTCCCGCCAGGCTGAACAGCACCCAGCACAGGTAAAAGCACAGGCCCGCGCCGATCAGATAGCCCGGCGTCAGCTTCTCCTTCGGCTGCGCGCTGGCGAGGGCAAACAGCTCATCGCACAGCAGATAACCAACCGGCAGCCGGTAACGCAGCGCCATCCGCGCCACGGTTTCGCGCAGCGTCAGGCCGTACAGCAGGTGTTGAGAGGTAATAAAAAACACCGAGACCACGATGGTCAGCACGCTGCCGCCGGAGAGCAGCAGCCCCAGCGTAACCAGCTGGGCGGCACCGGCAAAGATAATCGCCGACATCCCAAGGCTCTGGGCAAAGGTCAGCCCGGCCTGCACCGCCATCGAACCGGCGAGGATCCCCCACGGGATCACCGACAGGCACAGCGGCAGCATCGCCACCGCGCCGCGAAAAAAACCGGACCACGGCCGTTGCAGGGCCGATCGTTCAGAGAGCAGTACATTATCCATCACGCAGGTTCCTGTAAAAAATCAGCAGGCAGTGTGAAGGCCGGGCGGGTATGAAAGCTTGAAGGAAATTGCGCAGCTTCAGCGGCGCAAGGGCTGCCCTCTGCGCGCCTGCACGTAGTCACCCGGCGTGATGCCGATTGAGTTTTTAAAGTGACGGGTGAAGTGGCTTTGATCGGAGAAGCCGCAGCGCAGCGAAACCTGGGCAATCGCTTCACCGCGATCCAGCCCTTCCCGCGCCCGGCACAGCCGCTGCTGTAACAGCCAGGCGTGCGGCGTCATCCCCAGGCTTTTTTTGAACTGGCGCAGGAAGTACCACGGACTAAGCCCGGCTATCTCCGCCAGCTGCTGCAGCGACCAGTTCTGTTCCGGATGGGCAGCCATCAGCTCACGCACCGGCAGTACCGCCCGCGTAGCATCGGCGACGGCTGCCGGCACCACGCGGGTGCGGCTGTAGCGCATCACCAGCCAGGCGAAGGCGGTCAGCAGCAGCGACTCTTTCAGCAGCGTATTGCCCTGCTCCGGCAGCAGGGAAAACAGCAGCCGCAGCTGCGCCGACAGCGCCGGATCGTGCAGCACCGCGTCGGGAAACCACGGCACCGCAGCCGGCCCGGTGCCGGGCGACAGGCGGGCAAACAGATCAGGGTGCGGATAGATTGCCCGGTAGGACCAGCCGCCTTCCACCTCCGAACAGCCGGTATGCACCTCGTCGGCGTTGACCAGAATAATATCGCCGCTGGGTGCCACGTGGTCGCCGCCGGAGCGCCAGAAGCGCTGCGCGCCGGTTTCAATCACGCCGACGCAGAAGGTTTCATGCACGTGACGCGGAAAGCGGCGGCGGTGATAGTTCGCCTCCAGCATGGTCAGCCCGTCGAGTTCCTCAAGGCAGAACAGCGTGGCTTTCTCACCGGGTGCAGCGTTGTCATCCATCGTTTTCAGCCTTGAACAAAATTGCGGTCAGAGATGGTGTTGATTGCTCACTTTCTGCCGACAGAAACAAAAAAACCGCCGTAGCGGCGGTCTATTTGTGCTGGTTAGGTTAGCGGCCTTTCCAGCGGGGCTTTGGTTACCAACGTAACGCAAGTGCATCTCAGCGCTCTTATCCTGAGCTGTTTTAAATATGCTGTCAAGTATCCTGAGGCGATTAATAAGCATACAATACCCGCGGACCTTTTCGCCGCCTTAGCAAGCGGGCACCGGATTCAGGAAGGGATATCCAATGGCCGTTAACGCAAGTGCATCTCAGCACTTGCATTCACGGTTTCATCTCCGGTGGTGGCACCGTGAAGCGGTCTGTTGCAAGGACCGCGCAATGAAACGATACCTGCGTATTGTTCTCGTTGTCTCTGCCGCGCTGCTGTTAGCCGGAACCGGGGGCTGGAGCATCTCCAATAACTCGATTTCAGTGATCATCAACATGGCAGGCAAGTAAGCCGGTGGCCGCCCGGCAACGGGCGGCTCACTTCAAAACCAGGCAAAACACAGACAGCAGGCATAAAAAAACCGCCCCAGGGAGCGGTTTCTTTGTGCCGGTCAGGTTAGCGGCCTTTCCGGCGAACTTTGGTTACTAACGTAACGCAAGCACAAGCCAGTGAACAGATATTAAGCTAATGTAGAACGTGGCTCAAGCGCTCTGTGAGGTTACGCCTCAATCGCCATACGCAGCTTTTTCATGGCGTTCTTTTCCAGCTGACGCACGCGCTCGGCGGAGACGCCATACTGGTCGGCCAGCTCCTGCAGGGTAGTCTTGTTATCATCGTCCAGCCAGCGGGCGCGGATAATGTGCTGGCTACGCTCGTCCAGCGCCAGCATCGCATCGCTCAGCTTGTCGGCGGCGTGATCGTCCCAGTTGTCTTCCTCGATGCCGTTGGCAAAGTCAGAGGTTTTATCCTGCAGATAGAGCATCGGCGCCATGGAGCGGCCTTCGCCTTCGTCTTCCGGCGTCGGGTCAAAGGTCATGTCCTGCGCAGACATGCGCGACTCCATCTCGCGGACGTCTTTGCTGGAAACGCCCAGCTCGCGCGCCACCATTTCGACCTCATCCTGATTGAACCAGCCGAGGCGCTGCTTGCTTTTACGCAGGTTAAAGAACAGCTTACGCTGAGCTTTAGTCGTCGCGACCTTCACAATACGCCAGTTACGCAGCACGTATTCATGGATCTCCGCTTTAATCCAGTGCACGGCGAAGGAGACCAGGCGCACACCCACTTCCGGGTTGAAACGGCGCACGGCTTTCATCAGGCCGATGTTACCTTCCTGGATCAGGTCCGCCTGCGGCAGGCCATAACCGGAGTAATTACGAGCGACGTGAACAACAAAGCGCAGGTGAGACAGGATCAGCGTTTTTGCTGCTTCCAGATCAGCCTGGTAATGCAGCCGTTCAGCCAGCGCTTTTTCCTCTTCTGCCGTCAGCATAGGCCAGGCATTGGCCGCCCGGATGTACGCATCCAGGTTGCCTAAAGGAGCAATAGCTAAAGTTTGCATTTCTTTGGTCATTCAAACCCTCTCTGTATCAACTATCGTGGTTGCGCCACTCCCTGACGCGGCTGACTACACTACGCGAATCGCTAACGGATTAGGAAGCAATCTGTGCGCCATTATGCGTCAGTGTCTTAAATTCAGACATCAGAGTTATCCACAAGTTCAGTTGGATCGGTGGATAAGCACGAGGTCTGCTGTTGCGCGGCGGCGGTAAGGATGGCAGGGGGAAGTGACAAACTGATGAACTTCCTCTGCGGCACAGGCTCACGCAGCAGAGGAAGATTATATCAAAAAAACGTGTTAATGCGTTACTGCGGCGTAAATCGGCGTAAATGTTGCACCGTCGCCAGCCAGGCCGCAATCCAGCCAATCATCGCGGCTATCAGCAGCAGCAGCAGGCCTTCATCCCAGCCGAGGCCGTGCAGCGCAAAGGTGGTGCCAAACACCGTCGCCACCTCGGCCACCACCGACTCCAGCCGCAGTACCAGGATTTCCGACAGCACCAGCGACAGCAGCGCGCCGCTAAAGCCCAGCAGCGCACCACCGTAGAGGAACGGCCGCAGGATAAAGCCGTCGGTAGCGCCGATCAGCTTCTGCACGTTGATGGTATCGCGCCGCGAGAAGATGCTCAGGCGCACGCTGTTGCCGATCACCAGGAACACCGCCACGATCATCAGCACGCCGATCATCGCCGCCACCTGGCCCACCAGCCCGGTCAGCGCCGCCAGGCGGGCAAACCAGCTGTCGTCCATCTTCACTTCATCAATACCCTGCACCTTCGCCACGCGATCGCGCAGGGTGGTCATGCTGTCGGTGCCCTGGAAACTGAGCTTCGGCGTAATGATGGCCACCGCCGGTAATGGGTTCTGTTCCAGCATATCCATCGCGCCGCCAAAGCCGGACCAGTTGCGGAACTCGCCCTGCGCCTCTTCCCGCGACAGATAGTTGACCTTCTCCACGCCCTCTTCCTGCTTCAGCTGATTAACCACGCCTAAGGCGGCATCATCATCCAGCGTCTTGCTCAGGTAAACGGTAATCTGCGGCGCGGGGTACCACTGGTCGGCGGCCTGGCTGACGTTTTTCCACACCAGATAGCAGACGCTCGGCAGGGTCAGTGAAATGGCAATCACCATAATGGTCAGCAGGGTCGCCAGCGGCTGACGCCACATATCCGAGAGTGAGCCACGCATTGCGTAGCGCCACTGCTCCTGCCAGCCGCCCTTCAGCGCCTTACTTTTAGACGGCACCTTCTGCGGCTTCGCTTTAGGCGCCGTCGAGCGGGCATTACGCTTATTCACCACGATAACCTCCGTGCAGACGTCCCTGGCTCAGCGTCATCAGGCGATAGTTGCGGCGGGCGATCAGCCCCATATCATGGGTCGCCATCAGCACCGTCACTCCAACGCGGTTAAACTCTTCAAACAACCGCAGAATATCTTCTGACAGCGCTTCATCGAGGTTACCGGTCGGTTCATCGGCCAGCAGCACCGCCGGCTTGTTGACCACCGCACGGGCAATGCCCACGCGCTGCTGTTCACCGCCGGAGAGCTGGATCGGGAAACTCTTCGCTTTATCGAGCAGGCCGACCTTATCCAGCGCGGCAGAAACGCGGCGGCGTATATCTTCGCCGCTGGCCCCGGCAATAATCAGCGGGATAGCAACGTTGTCATACACCGAGCGATCCATCAGCAGATGGTGATCCTGGAAGATCATGCCAATCTGCCGGCGCAAAAACGGCACTTCACGGCTTTTCAGACGGCTGATATCGTGGCCGCCGAACCAGATATGCCCGGCACTCGGGCGTTCAATGCCACAAATCAGCTTCAGCAAGGTACTTTTCCCCGCCCCGGAGTGTCCGGTCAGAAACGCCATTTCACCGGGGCGCAGATGGAAATCGACCCCCTGCAGCGCTTGCCGACCGCCGAGATAAGCCTTACTGACTTCTTCAAAGCGAATCATCCTAATTAGTCCTCTCGGGCAAAAAGTGCCTCAATAAAATCGTCAGCCTTAAACGATCGCAAATCTTCAATGCCTTCACCCACGCCGATATAGCGAATCGGAATGTTGAACTGATCGGCCACCGAGAAGATCACCCCACCCTTCGCCGTACCGTCCAGCTTGGTCAGAGTGATCCCGGTCAGGCCGACGGCCTCGTGGAACAGTTTAGTCTGGCTAATCGCATTCTGGCCGGTACTGGCGTCAATGGTCAGCATCACCTCATGCGGCGCATCCTCGTCCAGCTTCTTCATCACGCGGGTGATCTTTTTCAGCTCTTCCATCAGATGCGCTTTGTTCTGCAGGCGACCGGCGGTATCGGCGATCAACACGTCGACATTACGCGCCTTAGCGGCCTGAATAGCGTCGAAGATCACCGAGGCGGAATCGGCACCGGTATGCTGGGCGACCACCGGGATATTGTTGCGCTGGCCCCATACCTGCAGCTGCTCAACGGCGGCGGCGCGGAAGGTGTCTCCCGCGGCCAGCATCACCGACTTGCCTTCGGCCTGGAACTGGCGCGCCAGCTTGCCGATAGTGGTGGTTTTACCCACGCCGTTGACGCCAACCATCAGGATCACAAACGGCTTGTTCGGCGTGATATCCAGCGGCGCTTCCACGTCTGCCAGGATGCCGGCCATCTCGGTTTTCAGCAGACCGTAAAGCGCTTCGGCGTCACGCAGCTGGCCTCGGCTGGCCTGCTGCGTCAGGTTGCTAATGATGCGGCGTGTGGTTTCCACACCGACGTCGGCAATCAGTAACTGCTCTTCCAGCTCTTCAAACAGGTCGTCGTCGATTTTCTTACCGCGGAACAGGCTGATAAAACCGGAACCGAGG
>NZ_JRZZ01000075.1:0-6538 GCF_002865965.1 Erwinia sp. B116 | reverse complement strand
GATGCGCCACGCTGCGTTCCGCATCCTCAGAAACCTGGCTGAACACCACGCCCGCCAGCGGCAGCGGTCGGTACCGGTTAAGCATCACCGACAGCGGCGCGGTCACGCTCTCCGGCTCGCGGATGAGCTGATCGGCAAGCGCCAGCAGGAAGTTGTGCTTCACCTCATTACAGCTCTGCTGCACACCCTGCGAGGTCAGTTCCGGCGTCAGGGTAGCGAGTTTTTCAGCCAGCCCCCCGGGGCGGCACCCTGCAGGCAGCAGACAGCCTGTCGCCTGTATAATGCGACCATCCGGCTTCCCGCCGCGCGGGTGCAGGGACCAGACATACAGCGGGAGTTTCCAGCCCAGCGTATCCATGCGGCTGCTGATGGCATAAGACAGGGAATCTATGGTGCCTGCAGACGGCACCGGCAACGGCTGTTCCAGTCCTGGAGCCGACAGCTGGTCAAAAGCTGAGGTAACCCACACCAGGCCATCTACCGGACGGTGGCGAAGTTTGCGCAGTGCGGTCAGCCAGGCGCTGTCTGCTGGTGTGTTGAGGTCACCGCCCCACAGCAGTAACGTGCCGCGATCTTCCTGCCAGAGCTGCTCCGTCAGGCCTGGGCTTAGCTGCTCCACTTCAGAGGCGGTGCCGGTTATCAAGAGGATACGGGTTTTGCGGCCCCAGCGACGACCGTAGAGGTTACGCATGGCTGCACGGATGGTGTCGACCGTGACGTTGCGTGGTGGAGTCCTGGCAACTCTTGATTCATCAGAAGGCAAAGCATTGTTCTTCTGTTCCCGCCAGCGGTGGTACTTTTCCCGCATGAACCGGAACATAAACGGCGTACAGAAAGTAATAAGCATTACTATCCATACGGCAGCAAATACAAGTACCTGCTTCAGTCGGGTATCGAGGCCATGCGGGGGACCAAAATGAAGGATCAAGGCCACCATAACTGCTGAGATGAAGGCTATCATGCCGGCAAGCCCTCCTCTGCTCCATGAACTACCCAGCATCATTATTTCTACTCCCTGAGGTAACAGTACTGACAAAACGATCAGTACCTGAGGTCAACAGCCCTAAAACAGGTTTGTTGCTAACAGACACGATGTCGGACAGTAATGTGGCTAAAAGCCACGCACTCCCTGCCCCTGGAATCCCGTTATATTTTTCCAGTACATCAATCTCCTGCGGCTCCCACGGTGTCAGATGTGATTGAGATGCTGTCATTAACTCAGCAAACTCGTCATTCCAGTGCCCGTAGTCACAAAACACGCCTGTTGTCTGACAGGCGATCGTTTGAGTTTCGAGGAACAATCCCATATCAGCTTTGAAATTTTCCATGTCCAACGGCATCGGTCGCAATATGCGGGCAGAATGAGGAAGCTGATATTTTTCAGCAACATCATCGCTGGTAAGTATTATGGTCGCGAGTGCATCGGAATAATATTCAGTACCCTGCTGCTGCAATATCAGGATCAAATCGATATCGAAAACGGGATTTTTAAGGCGTTCTTCGACCCAGGAAAAAGAAAGGGTTTCACAAAATGAAACCGAACCTGTTAGCGCATGCCCAGGGTAAATTCTTCCCCATACTTCGTGGAACTGAGTTTCAAAGTCATACGAAATCATGTCGCTAACGATGGTGACATTGAACGGCACTGTAGCAGGTAACATCGCGATCGCGTTTTGTACACCGGCCAGACCCAGTTCCAACAGGGAGGTGGACGTCACCAATTGAGCATCAAAATGGCTGGTCAGTGAAAAAAATTGGGGTGCATCTCCGGCTTCAGTTTTCGCAATGGCGTCAGAGGTCACTCCAGAAGGTAGCAGCATGCTGCTTCCAAGCACGGCCAGATAACGTCCTGCCCAGGATTCCCACTTCTGCTGCCCGTATTCAGCTTCCTTTTGCAAAAACTGATGTTCATTGACGGTTCTGCCCCACAGCCACCCTCGCAAACAAAACAGGAAAAACCAGCCAAGAACAGGGCTGGATGCCAGCCACCAGATATTGAATATTGCCAGCGCATTAACCATGCCGGACGCATGGAGGATAAACAGCAAAATACCCACAATCGCGGCAACACCTCCGGCTAAAAGCCATCCCATAAATGATGGCTCTGGAGGTAGATCCATTGTTGTTGCTTTCGTCCTTTCCCAGCCCATTTATTATCCTACCGTGCTGTTCTGAGTACTTGAAATTACAGTACAACCACACTGACATTTGCAGCCATCAACAACGACTGCCCGACCATTAAAAGTGCGGTGCGGTGATCCTTCCACTATGGGATTCTTTCCATGCCCTTCTACCGGGCAACTGACCATATCGCCAACCAAAGCGGCTTTTTTCCCATCGACTGTAATCCTGGAAGAGGCGGAGATCACTTCACCGCCATGCGTTGTTTTATCACCGAGTAAAACGAAGCCTTTTGTCATGTTGAATCCTCGCACAATAAATAAGAATCAATTAACTTGCATTTTGTCGACCTTATCAAAATCCTGAAATACGGTTCCATCGGATGTAACCCTACCATCTGGATATATTATTCTAGGGTAAACACCTTTGATTTTCTTCTCTGGCTCAATACATCTAATTAATTTATTTTCATCTAATGAAGGTTCAAATAAAAAATTATCACCACCAGTAATCCTGTAACTTAAAAAATTTCCTTCCCATACAAAGACAGGTCTTTCTATTTTTTATTAAGATTCCACTCCGTTATATAAGGATAATACTTTGGCGATAGTTTCAAATCCCCTTGCACTGATCCATATTGCCCGTTTCGCGAAGCATCATTATCAAAAGCAAGAGCCACACCTACCGCTGTTCCGGGTACGAGATCTTTGCCAAGATGTATCGCATCTATATACTCGATACCTAAATTGACCGCACTCAACGTCCATTTAAACGAGCCTCCGCCAGTAATAGCAATTTTTGCTTTCCAGGTATCCCCGCTCTCTTGCTGCATAGGGATCCCAATAACGTTATAGCTGGGTTCAGTGATAACAGAGCCGTCAAACCCACTCACTCTTTTTTTCTGACACTCATGTGATAAGTATCTGACCTCAAGCGGGAATGGCTTCGTATACTGAGATGGATTTTTTACTTCAATATTAACCCACTGAGTATTCGCTGGTGGTGACAGTGTGCGATCATCCGCACTGACACAACTAACAATAAATAACATTAGAGTACTGAGGAATAACTTATTTATATCCTTACACATAAATTAATCCTTCAACCTGCTTACATCAGGGTGAGTTGTTCCATCAGATACAACTGTGCCATCAGGGTAGATAATTTTATAATGCACCCCAACTTTTTGTTCTGTTGGAGCAATCATCCTGACTACTTTAGACTCATCAATTGTCGGTTCAAATTTGATCTGAACGTTTTTAGCAGAAGACACTATCTTCTTCAGTAAAAAATCTTCTTGACCAAATAAGTTTAAAGTATCATTCACGTTTATATCTTTATTACTATCTATTAAAGGGTAATACGTAGGAGATAAAACTAGTTCAGAACCTTCAAATACCTTAAATCGACCATTTTTTGTTGCATTGTCATCAAACGCAATTGTAGCACCAACGGCCGTCCCCAGCGCCAGATTCTTACCAAGGTGAGTTGCATCTACATATTCAATACCCAAATTGAACTCACTCAGCTTCCAGTTACACTTACCACCACCATCCTTCGCTATTTTTGCAAGCCATATATTAGAATCACTTTGTTTCTGAGGTGGGATCTTTACGGGATTGTATCCCACCTTCTCATAGTGCTGGCCGTCCCGCATACTCATCAACTTACGCTTACACGTCGTTGATACGTAAAGCACCTCAAGAGGAAAAGGTTTTGTATACGCTGAAGGATTATTTATCTCGATATTTACCCATTCAGTATTTGATGGCGGTGATAATGTTCTATCAGTTGCACGAGCACATCCATTTAGCAAAAATGAAATCTGTAGAAAGATAAATAAATTTAATATTTTATACATTTTCTATTTCCTCTTCACCATAGTGGCCAAATCTTTTAAGAGCATCAGAACCGGATGCTGCAGAGATGGTTGAGCTAAGCGAGTTTTTTAGCAAACCCTCGATCGAAAGAAATTTTATATTTCTGTTAAACTCATTCTTAGGGATTTCACCTGAATAGTGCTCCATTTGTAAATTAAAGGATGCTACTTTATCGGCGTGTTCAGTGAAAACCTTTCCATCACTCAATCCTTTTTCATAAGCTAATCCAAGCAATTTATTATTTATATAGGGCATATATGATGTCAGAAGATGATTTCCAACATTCGCAGGTATACCTCTACTGGGATTCATGCCTTCGGGGAAAAATTCTTGAAGATCTTCCTTAGTAAGCGAAGCTTTAAAAGCCTTTTGATTTTGCCCGGATTGCTTAGCTTCCTGAAGTGCCAACGAAGGTACTAGATAGAGCTTAACTTTTTCAGGAAGCCTTGCCTGAATGGTCATACAATTTCTTGGGAAAGGAAGCTCAATACTACATTGTTGCCATTTTCTACTTTGCGTTGTGGTTAGAAATGCCACGGTGTTTCCATGATGCCAGAAGCAATCACCCCACTCTACGACTTGCGAGGCGGTAAGTTCAACGACAGACCATAAAAAGCCAAGAGTTGTTCCCAATGGGCCCCACAACTTATACAATTGATTATCCAGATCAACTTCAGGCGGAACTGATGGTACTGGGTCCTGATCGTTTACATGCCGATAGTGAATAATACCTGATAATGCATCTACAGCATTTTTAGTAAAAGCCCTCGGCATACCATAGGTATAAAGCAATGGATTTCTATTTTTTAACCTTGCAGAGTGAATTAATGCCAGTGCCCCTCCCAAGCTGTGACCACAAATAAACAAATCCTTATCCAGTATTATTCTCGCCAATTCTATAAGTTGCTTTTCAAATTTTCTTTCCATTAAGGCATAGCCTTCCAAAAAACCAGTATGCACCTTCCCTACAGGAACTAATGAAGTACATTCAGATTTTATTTTGCAACTATTGGACTCTACTGGCCTGAATGAAGCATCAGTTATCCCATCAGTCAGACTGGCAGTTCCGCGCCACGCTATGACTATTTTATTTTTATTGTAGACATAATAAAGCTGCGTATCCCCTTCAGGCTCATCAGCTTTAGTCGAATCCACATCTATTGGAATAAAATACCTATCAGAATATGGAACATCGAAAACTAAAGCATTAATAGTCGATTTGCCGACTTTTCTGGATGGTATCGTCGACAGGTCCTGACATTGATTAATAAAATACTTCGTGATGATATCTATCTCATCATATGCTAAATCTGAGGCCAATCCTAAATTAATGGCATTTGCCATAGAGTAATCGTTCTGGTGATGGAGAACTAATTCCCAGGATCTAAACGGGCAAATTTCGATTACATGGCGCTTTTCAAGTTCATTTGTTCTGACCTTAATGCCCTTAAATGAACTACTAATCGGAAAATGAAATAATGGCAACTCTTCCCCGTCTCTTAGCTGTAAATCAGGTTTTTCATGACATAATTCACCGACGACAGCGTAGTGCCACACATAACCATTTCCCTCTGCTTTTTGGCGAACAATCGAATCTTTTACAGGATCTCTACCAACGCGAAGAGAACGCTTCTCCATTTCTTTAGTCAACTTATTGCTGTCTAATGTCAGGTTCAACTCAAGACCATGCGGCATATCAATACGGATAATCCCGTCAGCATCACTTTGGCCCGAATGCGTAAACTCTTTGACTGGGCCAGAAACTGGATGAGAACTTTCAGCTGTCCATGGCATATTCGCCACTGGATCACCCTGCTCATCTACCAATTGAAATTCGACCCAGTAGGGTTTCTGCTTTCCAGCCATGACATCAGCGTTACTATGCGTTATGGAAGTAACCAGTGAATTATTTGCCATAAAACTAAACCTCTATCCTTGCAAGTGTTTAGTTTACACCCTCATAATTTAATTATGTTAGAGCGTAAATAACGTGGTGTTATTAGTTCATACTTCAATCAGGTTGCGCTTTCTGAATTTCACAGAAATGGCTGAAATAATACCGCCACAGCAGAAAAAAGAGCTACGAGGCGTGAAATATTTGAAAAAAACCTGTTGTATCTTTTCTTCACCTTCAAAAACACTCCATAATATAACCACACACAAGGTGAATAGAAGAATACCGTAAATGCTTATATTTTCAGAATCAAGAAAACCCATAGTACTATTAATAATTACAGACCAGCTAAACCCATCTACGACCGAAACCATCAATAGCGTATAGAAAAGAGCTGTTACAGAACCTGAACCAATCATGAAAATATTTTTAATTTCCCAAAACAACACTTCGGTATATTTTAAATTTAGTGCATCGTTCAACCACACTTCTCTCTAATATAATAACAGACTTATTGAATATCATTTTTTCGCCAGGATAAATGACACAACTTTAATTGCTTCTGAGATTAACACAGCAACAAGAAATACCGCCCCAACTTTGATAGACATAGTTTTAAACATCCATGGCAATGTTGAAATAG
>NZ_JRZZ01000074.1:0-7325 GCF_002865965.1 Erwinia sp. B116 | reverse complement strand
AGGCAAATACCCGGTTGCTGGCAATCTCTGCGCCGGCCTTGTTATCCGCCGCCGCGTTATCGGCCACCGCCTCTGCGGGCAGATCGAACGGCGACGCCGCAGGGCTGACCTGCTGGCTGAACGGTGAACCGTTCACGGCCTGGGTGTCCTGGTTATCGATGGTGGCGGCGCGGACAAAGTAGGCACCGATGGCAAAGAACAGGATCAGCGCCACGGCAATCCCGGTGGCCCAGTACTGCGGCGTCACCTGAGCGTTGTGCGGTACGCGGTTGAGCATCTGCAGATAGTTCGGCTGGTTGTCATCCTGGTAAGTGGTTTCCAGCGAAATATCTTTGTCATTCTGCAGCGCCAGCGCCGTATTACTGTGGCGGGCTTCGGTGTGCCAGTAGCGAATCTTCTTCAGCAGGGTATTGCGGTGCAGCTCTTTACCCATGCGGTGGGTGGCCGGCACCAGGATCACCCCGATCAGCACCGAGACCACGATCGCTGAGGCTTCGGCCTGGTTGGCGGTAATATTGGTGGCGATAAACGGTGACAGCACCAGCGCAAAGATAAAGGCTTCCAGCGCCACCAGCCCGGCGGTGCAGAACCACAGCAGCAGGCTGGTTGGTTTACGGCCGCGCTCGTCCACCTTGCTCAGGTAGTCGACGCAGTGCAGATAGAAGTCGGCGGTGTGATTGGAGGTGCGGTAGTACTTCCAGTACTTGGCGCAGATCGCCTCCTCGGACGGATACCACAGGCCCTGACCGGTGCCGGTTCGGCGCGGTTCACTGGCGCGTGACAGACGCGCAATATGGCCGATCACCGGCAGGCTGCACATCAGGTTCAGGAAGAAATAGCTGACCTGATCCCACCAGCGGATCACCACCACCGTCAGTACCAGCAGGCTGAGCACCGGCACAACGATATGGCGATACAGGGAGAACGCCTCCATAAGACTTTGCAAAAATTCCATCTGAGTTCCTTGAATTAGCTGCGTACCGGGGTATAGCCGGCCATATATTCGCTGTTGTGATTGCTGTAGAAGAGTTGTCCCTGCTGCGCCTGTTTGGCCTTATTGGGCACCAGCAGATCGATACAGGAGATCGGCTGCTGTTGCGCATCCTGCAGCCAGACGCGGTACAGAATGCCGTCTTCACCCTGCCAGGCGTTGGCCACCGCGCTCAGCGCGGCGTCGGGTTTGCGGTTGTTCTTCTGGTAGTCGCGGGTGATATAGACCTTCGGATTCTGTGTCACCGTGGCGTCATCGCTGAGCACCCACACCGGGGAGAGCGTCACCAGATGGCCGTTAACCAGTCCGGCCCAGGCGCGGCCGTTCATGCCCGGCAGATACGCTTTGGTGGCGGTATCGACCGCTTTGCCGCTGGCGAGGTTTTTCGCCTGGCCGCTGAAGCGGGCGCTGTCGCTGTAGCAGCTTTTCATCACGCCACCGGCGTTGGCTTCGGAGATCAGGCTGAAGCCGCTGCTGCGCGGTTTCAGGTTCAGCGCCAGCGACGGCGTACCGCTGCTGACCGGCTGGCCGCCAAAATCAACCAGCGCCACCGGGCCACCGGCGCGTGCAGCGTTTTTTGCTGTCGTAGTCGGCTTCTCAGCGGCGGCGGTACGGGAGGATGAAGTGGAGGACGCTGGCGATGCAGAGGAGGCTGACGCAGCGGCAGAAACCGGCGACGACGATGATGCAGGGGCGGATGCCGTAGCCGATGACGATGCAGAGGCAGATGCAGACACCGAAGCAGTTGACGCCGAACGTGAGGTTTTCACCGCAGTTGTGCTGCGCCGCGTCGGGGAAGCTACCGGCGTAGCAGTGGTGCCGTAGCGCAGATAGGCGAGGTTGCTGCCCTCCTGCTCGAGGCGCTGTTTCAGTAGCGCCTCGCTGGCCAGCGCGGTGAGCTCCACGCGGCGGTTGGCCGCACGGCCGTCAACGGTGGCGTTATCGGCCACCGGACGTGAGGAGCCGGCGCCCTGGAAATAGAGGTTTTTCGCGCTCAGACCGGCCTGTTCCAGCACCCGCCCGACGGTCTGCGCGCGCTGTTCTGACAGCCGCTGGTTCGACAGCGCATTGCCGCTGGCATCGGTATGGCCGACGATCAGGATCACTCCACCCTGGTCGCCCTCTTTCATCGCGGCCGCCAGTTTCTTCACCTGACGCAGGCCATCGCTGGAGAGGCGGGCGCTGTCGGTATCGAACATGCCTTTGTCCTCGACCTGCGCCACCAGGCCTACCGCCTGCTTGCTGCTTTTGGCCTGGGCTTCCAGCGTGCGGGTGCGGATGGCGATATGCTCTTCCGCGGCGATTTTAGCCAGCGCCTTTTCGCGGTTCTGCCAGACGTTACCGGCCACGCAGCCCGCCACGCCGCCAATTAACCCGCCGACGAGGGCTTTTTTCGCATCGCCGGTGATCAGGTAAGTCAGGCCGCCGCCGAGGGTGGCGCCGCCGACGCAGCCGATGGCGGTGCCGTAATCCTGCCCGGCCTGGTGCATTCCGGCGCAGCTTGACGTCAGCGTCACCACCGCGGTGACCAGGCTTATTTTCCGTAACTTATAGCGTTTCAATTTCTCTCCTTACCCTGCCCTAAAAAGCCAAAATATCCGTTTATTCTCGTTGCGAAATAATCGTCGCATTATTTTTGGTCTGCGCCGGAATAGCGTTGTGCTGGTCCGACGTTGGAGATCGCTGGCAAAAATAATCCGCTCACCGTCATTAATGACGGCGCAGGGCGTTATTTCAGCCTGATAAAGATAAAGTTTGACTTAAGTTAACACGTTCTGCCTGAGGCACCCCATGAGGTGGGTTGGTCCGCAGTGGTTATCATGCTGTCGACGTAATGCCTTGAGAAACCCCGGTTAATGCAGGCAGTCTTTCCCGTATGCTGCCACGCGACTGCCGCCTGAGATGCCTGCAAAAACGGCGAAATAGTAGAACATTTGAAGTGAAAAGGTCAACCAACCCACGGGCGAAAATTCACCGCGATCGGTGGAGAGATCGCTGAATAAATAAGTCATCAAACGTCAGGAAAGTGATTAACCCTCACACCTCGTAAACAGGTTCCTCTATTTCAGCGGCATGATACAGGAGAGGACTAACCGCCAGCGGTTAATTAACGCGTGGCAATCCTTTTGCAGGGCAGGTCGACAGGTGCCGGTTGAGCAGCGTTGGCGCAGGAGCAGGGCTGTACGCTACCGGTTTGCCATGGTCTGCGTAAACGCCGGGCCGATCGCTGAGGGTTTAGCGTAGCTTGTTCAGGTGCTGGCAACAACGCAGCCGCTACAACCGGCCGGTCAGCACGCTTTCATGCTCGTCAAGCAGCCGCAGCATCTCCAGCAGATAGCGATCCTCGCTGCCTTTTTGCCAGGCAATACTCAGCGGCAGCCCTTTCAGGTCGGCGTGCAGATCCAGGTCGATATAGGCGACGGCGTCGCTGTTCATATTGCGGTAGGAGGCCGGCACCACCGCCAGACCCAGCCCGGCGGCTACCAGGCTCAGGATGGTCTGCTTCTCTTCGGCAAACTGGCCAATATGCGGGCTGATCCCGGCCAGTTTGAACATCGTCATGGTCAGATCGTGACTGTGCGGGCGGGTACGCCGTTCGGGGATAATCATCGCTTCGTGGCTGAAGTCAGCGACGCTGACCCGGCCGCGCGCGGCCAGCGGATGGTCAAGCGGCACGGCCAGCACGCAACTCTCGCGGGTGATAAAACGCACCGCCAGGCTGGCGTCGAGGGTTTGCGGTTCACGAAAGAAGATCATATCCAGCCAGCCGGACTTCAGTCGTGGAATAAGGTTACTGGTCTTGTCTTCGATAATATGAATATCGCTGTTCGGGTGCAGCGGCACAAACAGATTTAACAGCGCGGGGACTAATCCGCGGGCCGCACTGTCAATCGCACCAATACGTAAGGTGCGGCGGTCGTCTTTTAATCCGCCTTTAAATCGCTGCGCCAGCGCGTCAAATCGCTCGATAATTTTTTGAGCTTCGTCAAAAAAAATAGCCCCTTCGGCGGTGAGCGAAACATTGCGCGTTGAGCGGTTTAACAACCGTACGCCCAGGTCATCTTCCAGCAGGCGAATGAAGCGGGAAAGTGACGCAGGCATCATTTCCAGCTTTTGGGCCGCGCGGCCGAAGTGCAGCTCTTCACCGACGGAAATCAGACAACGCAGTTGATTTATATCCACTTTTCACCCCTGAAAACATTGTTCAAATTATTTATATAATCTGGCATTAATGACCCGCCGCCGCAAATCAGCATACTGACTTCGACTACAAAAAAATAACACAACCCTACAAAAATCGGAGCACGTTAATATGAATCATCACCTCGAAAAAAGGGTGATGCGTAAAGTGACGTTACGCATTATTCCCTTCATCATGCTGCTCTACTTCATCGCTTTTCTCGATCGCGTCAATATTGGTTTTGCCGCGCTCACCATGAATCAGGATTTAGGTTTCTCGCCCACCATATTTGGCCTCGGTGCGGGGATCTTCTTCCTGGGTTATTTTCTTTTTGAGGTGCCCTCCAACCTGATATTGCACAAGGTGGGGGCGCGGATCTGGATCGCCCGGGTGATGATCACCTGGGGGCTGGTCTCCGGCTGTATGGCCTTCGTGCAGGGTACTACCAGCTTCTACACCCTGCGCTTTCTGCTCGGCGTCGCCGAAGCCGGTTTCTTTCCCGGCATCATCCTCTATCTCAGCTACTGGTTCCCGGCGGCACGGCGTGCGCAGGTAACGGCGATCTTTATGGCCGCCGCGCCGCTCTCTACCGCGCTCGGCTCACCGATTTCCGCCGCGCTGCTGGAGATGCACGGATTCCTCGGCTATGCCGGCTGGCAGTGGATGTTTGTGCTGGAGGCCATTCCGGCGGTGCTGCTCGGCATCGTGGTGCTGTTCTTCCTCACCGACCGGCCGGCGAAAGCCCGGTGGCTGACCGATGAAGAGCGCGAGTGGCTGGAGACGACCATGCTGGCGGAGGAGCAGGCGCGGGCGTCGAAACAGAGCCACAGCAGCGCATGGCGCGGGCTGGCGGACAAGCGCGTGCTGGCGCTGGCGCTGGTCTATTTCGGCACTTCGGCGGGGCTCTATACGCTGGGCATCTGGTCACCGCAGATTATTCACAGCTTCGGCGCTTCCTCAATGGAGATCGGTTTCCTCAACGCCGCACCGGCGGTGGTCGGGGTGATCGGCATGATCCTGTGGGCGCGCCACTCGGACCGCAGCAACGAGCGCAGCTGGCACGTGATCGGTGCCTGCCTGCTGGCGGCGGCCGGGCTGATCTATGCCGGCAGCGTCAGTTCGCTGCTTAGCGTGATCCTCGCGTTAACGCTGGTCACCGTCGGCATCAGCGCCTCGAAACCGCCGCTGTGGAGTATGCCGACCCTGTTCCTCTCCGGTCCGGCGGCGGCGGCGGGCATCGCCACCATTAACTCAATCGGCAACCTGGGTGGCTTCGTTGGGCCGATGATGATCGGCATCATCCGCCAGCAGACCGGCAGCTACACCGGCGGCTTGTACTTTGTCGCCGGGCTGCTGGTTATCTCGGCGCTGACCGTGCTGATCCTCTCGGCCAGAGGCGCAAAGCCGCAGGCCAGCAAACTTTCTCATCCTGAAACACACTGAACCCATTCGGAGACTATTATGCGTAACTACAAGATTGCTGCCATCCCTGCCGACGGTATCGGCCCTGAAGTGATTTCTGCCGGCGTCGAAGTGCTGCGGGCGCTGGAGCGCCACGATCCGCAGCTGAGCTTTGCCATTGAAACCTTTGACTGGGGCTCTGACTACTATAAGCAGCACGGGGTGATGATGCCGGAGAGCGGCCTGCAGACCCTCAAAGCGTTTGACGCCATCTACTTTGGTGCGGTGGGCGCGCCGGACGTACCTGACCACATCACCCTGTGGGGCCTGCGCCTGCCGATCTGCCAGGGCTTTGACCAGTACGCTAACGTACGGCCAACCAAAATCCTGCCGGGCATCACGCCGCCGCTGCGCAACTGCGGCCCCGGCGATCTGGACTGGGTGATTGTCCGCGAGAACTCGGAAGGCGAGTACTCCGGCAACGGCGGTCGTGCGCACCGTGGGCTGCCGGAAGAGGTCGGCACCGAGGTGGCGATCTTCACCCGCGTCGGCGTCACCCGCATTATGCGCTATGCCTTTACCCTGGCGCAGTCGCGTCCGCGCAGGCTGCTGACCGTGGTGACCAAATCTAACGCCCAGCGCCACGGTATGGTGATGTGGGATGAGATCGCTGCGGAAGTGGCGCAGGAGTTCCCGGACGTGCAGTGGGACAAGATGCTGGTGGACGCGATGACCCACCGTATGACGCTGCATCCGCAGAGCCTCGACACCATCGTCGCCACCAACCTGCACGCCGATATTCTCTCCGATCTGGCCGGCGCGCTGGCGGGCAGCCTCGGCGTGGCCCCGACCGCCAATATCGATCCGCAGCGCCGTTTCCCGTCGATGTTTGAACCGATCCACGGCTCGGCCTTCGATATCACCGGTAAAGGCATCGCCAACCCGGTGGCCAGCTTCTGGACCGCGGTGCAGATGCTGGAGCACCTCGGCGAGCATGACGCCGCCGCGCGGCTGATGGCCGGGATTGAGCACGCCTGCCGTAAAGGAGTGCTGACGCCGGACGTGGGCGGTAGCGCCACCACGGCCGACGTCACGCAGGCGGTAGTGGAATTTATCACCGCACGCTCCACCGTTGCTGAGACCGTCTGATGGATCATCAACAGGCCGCAGCCGTGCTGCAGGATATCTTCAATCGGGCCGTTGACCGCGCCCGCCCCGGGCTGGTTATTCCGCCGGCGCTGCCGGAAAAACCGCGCGGGCGCTGCGTGGTGATAGGCGCAGGTAAGGCCTCGGCGGCGATGGCCGCCGCCGTGGAGGCCGCCTGGCCGGACGTGGCGCTGAGCGGAGTGGTGGTGACCCGCTACGGCCATGCGGTACCGGCCGGGCGCATCCGCATTCTCGAAGCGGCGCACCCGGTGGCAGATGCGATGTCTGAGTTTGCCGCGCGGGAGATCGTGGCGGTGTTACAGGGGCTGACCGCCGACGATCTGGTGCTGGCGCTGATCTCCGGCGGCGGTTCGGCGGTGATGGCGCTGCCGGCAGCAGGGATTACCCTGGCGGATAAGCAGGCGATCGTCCGCGCGCTGCTGCACAGCGGGGCGACGATTAAGGAGATGAACCTGGTGCGCCGCCATCTGTCGGCGGTGAAGGGCGGTAAGCTGGCGGCGCTGGCGCAGCCGGCGCGGCTGGTGTCGTTGATGATCAGCGACGTACCGGGGGATAACCCGGCGGATATCGCCTCCGGGCCGACGG
>NZ_JRZZ01000073.1:0-7691 GCF_002865965.1 Erwinia sp. B116 | reverse complement strand
TGAGTGCTGAGTGCTGAGTGCTGAGTGCTGAGTGCTGAGTGCTGAGTGCTGAGTGCTGAGTGCTGAAGAGGCTGCCGGGAGCGGTGCCCGGCAGCAACAGGTATTACGAGCGGTATTCGGCTTCGGCCGCGTCAAAGCGCTGTTGCGCGGCGACTGACGGGGCTTTGCCCAGCAGGCTGAACAGCACAATCGCGATACTGGCGAACAGGAAGCCTGGAATGATCTCGTACAGATCCAGCCAGCCGTACTGTTTCCAGATCAGCACGGTGGCCGCGCCGATCACCATGCCGGCCAGCGCGCCGTTGCGGGTCATGCGTTTCCACAGCAGCGAGATCAGCACCACCGGTCCGAAGGCGGCACCGAAGCCGGCCCAGGCGTAGCTGACCAGGCCGAGCACGCGGCTGTCCGGGTTAGCGGCCAGTGCGATAGCGATCACCGCCACCAGCAGCACCATCAGCCGTCCGACCCACACCAGCTCTTTCTGGCTGGCGTTTTTACGCAGGAAGTTCTTGTACAGATCTTCGGTCAGCGCGCTGGAGCAGACCAGCAGCTGGCAGCTCAGCGTCGACATCACCGCCGCCAGAATCGCCGACAGCAGGATACCGGCAATCCACGGGTTGAACAGGATATGCGTCAGCTCGATAAAGATCCGCTCGGCGTTGTCGGTCACGCCCGCCGCCTGTGACGGGTTATTCTGGAAGTAGGCGATACCAAAGAAGCCCACCGCCACCGCGCCACCCAGGCACAGGATCATCCACGCCATGCCGATGCGGCGCGCGGTGCGGATGGAACGGTGGGAATCGGCGGCCATAAAGCGCGCCAGGATGTGCGGCTGACCAAAGTAGCCCAGCCCCCAGCCCAGCAGCGAGATAATCGCCACAAAGTTGAGGTTCTTCAGCATATCGATATTTTCGATGCTCTTCGCCTCAATCACCTTCAGCGAGTCGCTGATGCCGCCGACGGCAAAAATTACCATTACCGGGGTCAGAATCAGCGCGAAGATCATCAGGCTGGCCTGTACGGTATCGGTCCAGCTGACCGCAAGGAAGCCGCCGATAAAGGTGTAGGCGATGGTGGCCGCGGCGCCGGCCCACAGGGCGGTTTCGTAGCTCATGCCGAAGGTGCTTTCAAACAGGCGCGCGCCCGCCACCACGCCGGAGGCGCAGTAGATGGTGAAGAACACCAGAATGATCAGCGCGGAGATCACCCGCAGCAGCTTGCTGCCGTCCTCAAAGCGGCTGGAGAAGTAGTCAGGCAGGGTCAGCGCATTGTTATGGTGCTCAGTCTGCACGCGCAGGCGCCCGGCGACGATTTTCCAGTTCAGATACGCGCCCAGGGTCAGTCCGATGGCGATCCAGCTCTCCGAGATACCGGAGATAAAGATCGCCCCCGGCAGGCCCATCAGCAGCCAGCCGCTCATATCTGAGGCACCGGCGGAGAGCGCGGTGACCACGCTGCCGAGGCTGCGGCCGCCGAGAATGTAGTCGTCAAAGTTTTTCGTTGAGCGGTAGGCAATAAAGCCGATCAACACCATCCCAAGAATATAAACGCAAAATGTCACCATCATTGGCGTACTTACAGTCATTCAGGTTCTCCACTTATTATCAGTATCCCCAGCCTCTTCGCTGCGCGGGCCGGAACGTAGCGGACGCAGCGGGCCGGTGCTGAGGGGGCGGTATCCTGCCGTAAACGGTTACGACGTACAAACGATTTAACACATCGCCGTCGGGCATTCACCAGGAAGTTGTTACTTTATTGTTACAGGTTGCACCCGATCACACTTCTGCTGGTTGCACCTCACCAAAACCCTGCTAAGCCCCCGTTTAATGCGGCTTAGCAACTGGCAAGGATTTTGCAGCAATAACCGTGCCGTATTGCTAAAACGGCCTGAAATTCGGTTTTTACACGTTGAGAGCCGGGTCACACTTAACGAGGTTGCACAAAGTTGCAACATCAGTGATATTGCTGTCAACGAACGGTTATCTCTTAAATGCAGGAGCAGCAGGCATGGGTACGACAACGATGGGCGTCAAGCTGGATGACGCCACGCGCGAACGGATTAAACAGGCGGCAGCACAGATCGACCGCACCCCCCACTGGCTGATTAAACAGGCTATTTTCAACTACCTGCAGCAGCTGGAGCAGGGAAACAGCCAGCCGGAGCTGGCGGCGCCGGACGCCGCGGCGGAGGGTGACGAACCGCTGCAGGAGCAGCCGCACCAGCCGTTCCTCGACTTTGCGGAGCACATTCTGCCGCAGTCGGTGGCCCGCGCGGCCATCACCTCCGCCTGGCGCCGCCCGGAGCAGGAAGCGGTACCGATGCTGCTGGAGCAGGCGCGCCTGCCTGCCCCACAGGCCGAAGCCACCCACAAACTGGCTTATCAGCTGGCCGACCGCCTGCGGCACCAGAAAGGTGCAGGCGGACGCGCCGGCGTGGTGCAAAACCTGCTGCAGGAGTTCTCCCTCTCCTCACAGGAGGGCGTGGCGCTGATGTGCCTGGCCGAAGCGCTGCTGCGTATTCCCGACAAGCCGACCCGCGATGCGCTGATCCGCGACAAAATCAGCAACGGCAACTGGCAGTCGCATCTTGGCCGCAGCCCGTCGCTGTTTGTGAACGCCGCCACCTGGGGGCTGCTGTTCACCGGCAGGCTGGTATCGACCCATAACGAGGCCAGCCTCTCCACCTCGCTGAACCGCATTATCGGCAAGAGCGGCGAGCCGCTGATCCGCAAAGGCGTCGATATGGCGATGCGGCTGATGGGTGAACAGTTCGTTACCGGCGAAACCATCGCCGAAGCGCTGGCCAACGCCCGCAAGCTGGAGGAGAAAGGCTTCCGCTACTCCTACGATATGCTCGGGGAAGCGGCGCTGACGGAAAAAGACGCTAAAGCCTACCTGCTCTCCTACCAGCAGGCGATTCACGCCATCGGTAAGGCCTCCAACGGCCGCGGCATCTATGAAGGGCCGGGCATCTCCATCAAGCTGTCGGCGCTGCACCCGCGCTACAGCCGCGCGCAGTACGATCGGGTGATGGACGAGCTCTACCCGGTGCTGAAGTCGCTGACCCTGCTGGCACGTTCGTACGACATCGGCATCAACATCGACGCCGAAGAGGCCGACCGCCTTGAGCTGTCGCTCGATCTGCTGGAAAAACTGTGCTTTGAACCGGAGCTGGAGGGCTGGAACGGCATCGGCTTCGTGATTCAGGCCTATATGAAACGCTGCCCGATGGTGATCGACTACCTGACCGACCTGGCACAGCGCAGCCGCCGCCGCCTGATGATCCGCCTGGTGAAAGGGGCCTACTGGGACAGCGAAATCAAGCGCGCCCAGGTCGACGGGCTGGAGGGTTACCCGGTCTACACCCGCAAGGTGTACACCGATATCTCCTACCTCGCCTGCGCCCGCAAGCTGCTGGCGGTGCCGAACCTGATCTACCCGCAGTTTGCCACCCACAATGCCCATACGCTGGCGGCCATTTATCAGCTGGCGGGCAACAACTACTACCCCGGTCAGTATGAGTTCCAGTGCCTGCACGGCATGGGCGAACCGCTGTACGAGCAGGTGGTGGGCAAAATCGCCGACGGCAAGCTTAACCGCCCGTGCCGCATCTATGCGCCGGTGGGCACCCATGAAACGCTGCTGGCGTACCTGGTGCGCCGCCTGCTGGAGAACGGTGCCAACACCTCCTTTGTTAACCGCATTGCCGACGCCACCCTGCCGCTGGACGAACTGGTAGCCGACCCGGTTGTCGCCGTAGAAAAACTGGCGGCGACCGAAGGCGCGCTGGGCCTGCCGCATCCGAAGATCCCGCTGCCGCGTGAACTGTACGGTGAACAGCGGCAGAACTCCGCCGGGCTGGACCTGGCCAACGAACACCGGCTGGCGTCGCTCTCCAGCGCGCTGCTGAGCAGCGCCAGCCAGCGCTGGCAGGCCGCGCCGCTGATTGATGCGCCGCTGGCGGAGGGAGAAAGTCAGCCGGTGCTCAACCCGGCGGAACCGGCTGATATTGTGGGCTACGTGCGCCATGCCAGCGAAGAGGAGGTTTCCGCCGCGCTGGATGCCGCCGTCAGCGCCGGCCCGATCTGGTTTGCCACCCCGCCGCAGGAGCGCGCCGCCATTCTGCAGCGCGCGGCGGTGATGATGGAGGGCCAGCTGCAGCAGCTGATCGGGCTGCTGGTGCGTGAAGCCGGTAAAACCTTCAGCAACGCCATTGCCGAAGTGCGCGAGGCGGTGGATTTCCTGCACTACTACGCAGGCCAGGTCCGCGATGACTTCGATAATGAGACCCACCGCCCGCTGGGTCCGGTGGTGTGCATCAGCCCGTGGAACTTCCCGCTCGCCATCTTCAGCGGGCAGATTGCCGCCGCGCTGGCCGCCGGCAACAGCGTGCTGGCGAAACCGGCGGAACAGACCCCGCTGATCGCCGCCCAGGCGGTGGCGATCCTGCACGAGGCCGGCGTGCCGAAAGGCGTGCTGCAGCTGCTGCCGGGCAACGGTGAAACCGTCGGCGCGCAGCTGACCGGCGATGCGCGGGTGCGCGGCGTGATGTTTACCGGCTCGACCGCCGTCGCCACCCTGCTGCAGCGCAGCATTGCCGGCCGCCTCGATCCGCAGGGCCGTCCGACGCCGCTGGTCGCCGAAACCGGCGGGATGAATGCGATGATCGTTGACTCCTCGGCGCTGACCGAACAGGTGGTCACCGACATCGTCGCCTCGGCCTTCGACAGCGCCGGGCAGCGCTGTTCCGCCCTGCGTCTGCTCTGTATTCAGGAAGACGTGGCGGAGCATACCCTGCAGATGCTGCGCGGCGCGATGGCCGAATGCCGCATGGGCAACCCGGAACGCCTGTCGACCGATATCGGCCCGGTGATCGACGCCGAGGCCAAAGCCAGTATCGACCAGCATATCCAGGCGATGCGCAGCAAAGGCTTTACCGTGTTCCAGAGCGCGCAGCAGCGGGCAGAAGACAGCCGCGAGTGGCGCAACGGCACCTTTGTGCTGCCAACGCTGATTGAGCTGGACAACGTGGCCGACCTGACCCGCGAAGTGTTCGGCCCGGTGCTGCACGTGGTGCGCTTCAGCCGCGCGACGCTGCCGCAGGTGGTTGAGCAGATCAACGCCGCCGGCTACGGCCTGACGCTGGGCATCCATACCCGCATCGATGAAACCATTCATCAGGTGACGCAGAAAGCTCAGGTAGGCAACCTCTACGTAAACCGTAATATGGTCGGTGCGGTGGTTGGCGTGCAGCCGTTCGGCGGCGAAGGCCTGTCCGGCACCGGTCCGAAGGCCGGTGGTCCGCTGTACCTCTACCGCCTGCTGGCCTCCAGGCCGGACGGCGCGCTGGCGGTCACGCTGGATCGTCAGGATCGCCAGCTGCCGCTGGATGCGCGGCTGCGGCCGGTGCTGCAGGCAGCGCACCAGGCGCTGAGCGAGTGGGCGGCAGGCCGCCCTGAACTGGCCGCCTGCTGCAGCCGTTTCGCCGAACTGGCGCAGGGCGGCACCGTGCGGCTGCTGCCGGGCCCGACCGGCGAACGCAACACCTTTACGCTGCTGCCGCGCGAGCGGGTGCTGTGCCTGGCGGACAGCGAGCAGGATGCGCTGGTGCAGCTGGCGGCGGTCACCGCCGTCGGCAGCCGGGCGCTGTGGCCGGACGACGAGCTGCACCGTGGCCTGTGGCAGCAGCTGCCTGCCGCCGTGCAGCAGCGGGTGGACGTTTCTGCTCAGCCTGTCAGCGCGGAGTATGACGCGGTGATCTATCACGGCGATGCCGACCAGCTGCGCACCCTGTGTGAAGCGGTGGCGGCGCGCGAAGGCGCGATTGTTTCGGTGCAGGGCTTTGCCCGCGGCGAGACCAATCTGCTGCTGGAGCGCCTGCTGCTGGAGCGTTCGCTGAGCGTCAACACCGCCGCCGCGGGCGGTAACGCCAGCCTGATGACCATCGGCTAACGTCACGCTGTCGGCCGCATTGCAGGTGCCTGCTCCGGTCGGGCCTGCGTTAGCGTGCTCATGAGTGGTGTGCCTGCTGAGTTGAGAGTGACTGAAACTGCCCCCGAGACGGGGGCAGGTGAGCGACCATCAGGCACGGGCACGCTGATGATATGCGCCGGCCGGCGACCGTGGCGCCCCAGCGGATCTCACCGCTCGTCATGAGTACCCGCCTGCTGGATGAGTCAGCCGATATCCGCCTGCTGGAGAGCATGATTTATCAACTCTGTGCCGAACGGGGGATCTCACGACCGGAAAACACCCCCGCTGAAACAGGTAACAAACTGATAAATCATCAATAAAATCACACCCCACTTCAATTATTCACATTTAATGCGGGATATTCCGCTTATTCAGTTGCCTGCATCACACTTTTCGCGGCATTAACACGATACGCCCCAGAATCCCCGGAAATCGGCCAGGCAGCCCCTTGTTGCGGTATTCATCCTCTCCTAATTTAGGCCCGACGATACCAGCACTCAGGAGGAGCAATGATCAATATCTATCTGCCGTCAGCCGAGGATACCGTGGCTGATATTGTGGAAGGTGCCACGGAGATGATCGGTGGCTTCGGCCCGGCCGGCCGTTTACCCTGGCCGCGCGGCTCAAGGCCGGCTGCGTGCGCAAAATGATCTGTCCGTTCCCACGCCAGAGCGATTCATGGGTGTTTGGTGACCCGTACCGGCGCGGCGCGGTGGCGCTGACCTTTGCCCTGCAGGAGCAGGCTTATGAATAACGTCTTCGTCTGTGACGCCGTGCGCACGCCGTTCGGCAGAATTAACGGCAGCCTTGCCGGGGTACGCGCCGATGACCTGGCCGCCGCCCCGCTGAAAGCCCTGCTGCAGCGTTATCCGCGCATTGACTGGGCGCGGCTGGATGATGTGATCTACGGCTGTGCCAATCAGGCCGGAGAGGATAACCGCAACGTGGGGCGGATGGCGCTGCTGCTGGCCGGGCTGCCGGTCTCGGTTCCCGGCAGCACGGTTAACCGGCTGTGTGGCTCCAGCCTCGACGCGGTGGCGATCGCCGCACGCACCATTAAAAGTGGGGAGAGCGGGCTGATGATCGCCGGCGGCGTCGAGCAGATGACCCGCGCCCCCTACGTAGTCGGCAAGGCCGATAAGGCCTTTAGCCGGCAGATGAAGCTGGAAGATACCACCATGGGCTGGCGGCTGATCAACCCGCTGATGAAGAGCCTGTACGGCGTCGAGTCGATGCCGCAAACCGCCGAGAATCTGGCGCAGCGGCTGACCATCAGCCGCGAGGATCAGGACGCCTATGCCCTGCGCAGCCAGCAGCGAACCGCCCGCGCGCAGCAGAGTGGTTTTTATGCCCCTCAGCTGGTGCCGGTATCGCTGCCGCAAAAGAGCGGCGAGGCGCTGCTGTTTGCCACCGACGAACACCCGCGCGCCACCTCGCCGGAGGCGCTGGCTAAGCTGAAACCGGTGGTCACTCCGCAGGGCACGGTGACGGCGGGCAACGCCTCCGGGCTTAACGACGGTGCCTGCGCCCTGCTGCTGGCGGGCGAGCGCGCGATGGCCAATTATGGCCTGCAGCCCGTGGTGCGAATCGTGGCCAGCGCGGTCGCCGGCGTTGAGCCGACCATCATGGGGCTGGGCCCGGTGCCGGCAGTGCACAAGGTGCTGGCGCTGAGCGGGCTGACGCTGGCACAGATGGACGTCTTCGAGCTGAATGAGGCG
>NZ_JRZZ01000072.1:0-7701 GCF_002865965.1 Erwinia sp. B116 | reverse complement strand
TTTGTCATGTGAGTCACCTCTGGTTGAGAGTTTACTCACTTAGTCGCGTGTCCACTATTGATGGGTAAGATCAAACTCAGAAACTTTATTACTGGCAGCCATTCACTCATCTGGGATTGCTATGCTTCCCGATTGGCTTGCGGGCCCAGCATTACTGAACGGAGAACTTATCGATGTTCTGCCGACGTGGCGCAGTTCCGAAGAGGGGGGCGTTTTTGCTGTAATGCCTCCAGGACCTCTTCTGCCAGCAAAAACGCGGGTATTTGTTGACGAAATTGTTGGTGTATTCTCAGGCGGGTGGAAACAACCACAACGCTGAATCAGGAACAGCACTGACGGTACCCATCATGCATACACCGTATTGCCTCGCCAAAATGTTTAGCAGTCCAGTTTATTATTCGCATACGACGTATTCCTGCGTCTTCGACCTCCCATAGCCGCAACTCAGGCGCGCCTTCAGGCAGGTCAGTAGGCTGAGGATTACTGACCTGTATGTCAGTGTTTGTTGTGTCAAAAGAAGCAAATCATGTCATTTTTCAATCCTTCTTAAATGTTTAGGTGGATACCCGTCAGGCAGGCCACGTCCAGTCAGTAGTTCCAGTCCTGATGACCGTCGAAGCCGTGAGGCGGACCTTTGTTGCTGGCTGATATCTGCAGTGAGGTTGTATTGAGCATGGCTTGTAAATCATTTTGCTGTAATCAAGTCGCTTGACAGTATCTGTAGTGGTTACTATATAATGAATGAATTATGTATTGATCACTACAATTTATTGCGAGGTTCTTCTGGCGTGAGATTCAACTTGTATCGTAGCGATCGGTACGGCGTGTCACCTTTGCTTCTGACACATGGAAGGGCTGGACAGTGATTGGTGAAATGGCTCAAGAGATGATTAGTTGGGTGGACGCAGTGCGCAACCTTGGGCTGTGGGGAGCAGCTGTGTTCGGGGTGTTTTTTTTGCTGGCCACGTTAGCGTTGGTACCAGCCTCACCCTTAACCGCGATAGCCGGGTTTCTCTACGGACCGATATGGGGAACGCTGCTGATCTCACCCGTCGGTATGCTTAGTGCAGTGATGGCATTTGGAATAGGTCGTTCCGTCGCCCGGCCTTGGGTTCAGAGATATCTGGCTTGTCACCCACGAATGGCGGTTGTAGATCGGACCGTTGAACGTGGCGGGTTCCGCATTGTGTTTCTGCTGCGCCTGGCCTCCATTATACCCTTCGCGCCACTCAGTTATGTGTTGGGGGCCAGCCGGGTATCTGGTCATTCGTTTGCTGTTGCGTCGTGGCTCGGGCTTCTCCCAGGCACCTTCTTGTACGTTTATCTTGGATCATTGGCCTCTGATATTGGCGACATTCTTAGCGGTCAGGCTGCAAGTGGTGAGGGAGTCCGCGTGATGACCTGGCTTAGTCTGGGCGCGGGAATGATGGTCATTCTTATCCTTGCCCGGTCAGCTCGCGCTGCAGTCAATCAATCCATTAACAGTGATGAGCCAACAAAGTGAGCCATAGCCTTAACAAGCATTTTGAAGCTTTGCAACTGGGAGCCAGGTGTCCCACCGATGACGAGTACGCCAGACTTAAAGGTCGAGCGTGATCCAGGTTGTGAGCTCAGTGCCCGCACCTCTTTTATGATTCTTTAACCTCAATCAGGAATGAAACCATGAGTAAACCCACTTACGTGCAAGAATACAACGCCATCGTCGATGTGCTGAACCAGTACAATGAAGGTGGTAAGCAAGCCAGGAGCAGCATCATGAAGCCCGCTTTCAGCGAACAGGCGACCATCTTCGGCGTCGACGGTGATAACAAACTTACTGGTGGCCCTATCCAGGGTCTGTTCGACATCATCGATACTGCTTTCCGCCCGTCACCCGAGGCAAAGGGCGTGATAGTCAACATCGACATCGTCGGCACTGCTGCCAGCGCACGCATCGATACCAACGACATATCCGGTTTTTGCTTCACCGATTTCTTCAACTTGCTGAAAGTCGAAGGCAAGTGGACTGTGGTCAGCAAGATCTATCATACCCACGTTGCACCCTGAGAATTTGAAGGTATGTCAGGCAGCTTCCCGTTTGCGGTGCGTGATGCTGTCTATGGACGCAGTGACGTTCTCTCCAGCTGATCTTTCTGCTATCTCAATAAGGAGAATACATGAATAAAGTCTTTATTGTCGGCGGTGCAGGTAAAGTCGCGCGTCGGTTGGCACAACAACTAACCACGCGGGGTCACCAGGTATTGGCGTTGTACCGAAATCCTGAACAAACCGACGAGCTGAAATTGCTCGGTGCAACCCCAGTACTGGGGAGCCTTCTGGATCTGGATGAACAAAGTCTTGCAACGCTCATGGCTGGTAGTGATGTCGTGGTCTTCTCAGCAGGAGCTGGTGGGAAGGGGGGCATGACCATGACCAACGTTATCGATGGCCGTGGTCTCGAGCTGTCCGTTACAGCTGCCAGACTGGCCGGTATTAAGCGTTTCATTCTGGTGTCAGCATTTCCCGAGTCTTTTCGTGGCAAACAGATGCCAGAGAGCTTCGAGAATTATATGACCATCAAGAAACTGGCCGATGTACACCTGGCCGAAAGCGATCTCGATTGGGTCATTCTGCGCCCCGGAACATTGCTGGATGCACCCGGCACTGGCAAGGTGCGCACAGGGTTGGCTATTCCTTATGGCGAAGTGCCGCGGGACGATGTGGCCGCCGCGTTGCTGGAGATTATCGAACATCCAGCAGTGAGTCGAATCATCATCGAACTGACCGAAGGTGATACGCCTGTAGGTGAGTCTATCCAACGCCTTGTGCATTCGTGATCACTGTATGACCTTAAGGAGCGAACCGTGAAGCTTTTACTGGTTGGTGCGACTGGCCTGGTCGGCAGGCATGTGTTGGATCTGGCTCTGGCCGATCCCCGCGTCAGTACGGTTATTGCCCCTGGTCGCCGGTCATTGCCGGAACAGCCAGGGCTGTTCTCGCCCCTCGTGGATTACGAACGCTTGCCCGAAGATGCTGAGTGGTGGAAGGCTGATGCCATCATTTGCACACTGGGTACGACGATGAAGGTCGCAGGTTCTGAAGCAATATTCCGTCGGGTTGACCACGATTACCCCCTGTCTGTCGCACGGTTGGCACGCGGCTATGAAACTCCTGTTTATGTATTGAACTCGGCCATCGGCGCGAATGTGAAATCACGTTTTTTTTACAATCGGGTCAAGGGCGAACTGGAGCAGGACCTTACCCGTGAGGGGTTCACGTCACTGACATTTGTGCGTCCGGGCGTGATTGGAGGGCAGCGAGAAGAGTCCCGGCCTGGCGAAAGCATTATGGTCAGGGCTCTTGCATTAGCCGGACCACTATTGCCCCGACGCTGGCGGCTTAATCCACCAGAGCAGATTGCTCGTGTACTTCTTGAGGCGGCACTTAACGCAAAGGCTGGCGTTCACGTCGTGACGTCGGAGCGAATGGTCTAATGTGCCTGGACGGCGACAGCCTGCCAGGGCATTTACTGAGGACAAGATTCAGCGACGGACGCTGAAAGTTCGATTCCGCTGATCCACCCAGGCGGAGCCTGCACTATATTGCTGGCGGGCAGGAAATGCCCTGACGACACCGTCCCTTTGGGACGGTTTTGTATTGCAAGACGTTCAGGGGCGGGGCAGAAGCCGTACGGCCTGATCGGCGATACGTTTTAGTTCGTCCTGAGAAATCCCATCCTGAGCCGGGATTGACATGCCTTCCAGAAGCGTGTTGAGCGTCATGGCAATCCCTTCTATATCAGTTTCGGGAGGTAGCTGGCCATCTTCTTTACCCGCCTGCAGACGTTGCCTGAAGTAAACCCTGCCTTCCTCTCTCAGCGCTTTAACCGCATTATAGACATCCTTAGAATCCGGTGAAACGTTGATGGCGGCGAGAACCACCAGACAGCCACAGGGAACTTCCTGACTCGTCAGAATGACGGCGGATTCTTCAAAAAAGTTATGCACTGCGTCATATACATTCTCTTCCCGCAGCATCCTTTCCCAGGGGGCATCCCAGAACGTTCTTTCATAATAGTTCACTGCTTCCAGAAATAGCTCGGCTTTGCTCCCGAATGCCGCATACAGACTGGGTGGATTGATATCCATCACCCGACAAAGTTCACCGACGGAAGCTGGCTCGTATCCGCAGCGCCAGAACACCCCCAGAGCGCTAACCAGAGCCTTATCCCGATCAAAATTACGAGGTCTACCCCGTCGAGAGGATTTACTATGCGTCGAAACTGTCATATTCCAGCCTGATAAAAAAGTAAAACTAATGACCTACTATACAAGATATTGACGCCATTGTGTCGCAGGCCGACTCCAGTCTCTGAACTGGATTTACAAACTAATGGGGGTCTACCGTCGCGGGGTTGCACCGCCACTCAACTCGGTGAATGCGCGCAATCCGTTGTAACTCGCCATGATCATCTCTCGAAGCCGTACCTCATTCTCCGCTTCTGTTCCATGCACTTGTACATCAAAGCTTGCAGACCAGGTCACATAGCTTTCAATAACGCCAGCGCTATTCTGCTGCGCAGGATGTATGGATGCCAGTCTGCAATTTGGCCGAAGGCGGAAAGGGTGGACCAGATTTTACCGGTACCGGCCATTACCGGAGCCGTGAACCTGACGCATGGCATTGTTTATCCCCTCAAGTCTTTCTCGACACGATGTGATGATTAATTAATTGTATCGAGCACTACAATAATATTGGTATTATATAGCAATCACTACACAAAAGAGAAGCTTTGTTACGGGAGTAAACCATGACACATCAGACGCTAATCGCCGACGAACTGCCGGCAAAAGGACGTCCCCGCGGTTTTGACCGTGAAGACGCTCTGATGAAAGCACTTAACATTTTCTGGATGCAGGGCTACGAGCCCACTTCTATTGCTGACTTGTGTACGTCAATTGGCATCCGCCCGCCTAGCTTATATGCGGCCTTTGGCAGTAAAGCGGAGCTATTTATAGAAGCAGCGAGGTTCTATGAACATATCTACTGGGACGATGTCTGGGCAAGACTGGAAAAAGAGCCTGATGTGTACAAGGCGATAGGACGATTTTTTGAGGAGGCTGCTGATATTTTGCTCTCGGATTCAGCTCCCTGTGGCTGCCTGGTGGTATTGGCAGCCATCAATGTTTCTTCATCCGCCCCTCAGGTGTCTGAGGCCGCCAGAGAGATTCGGCAGGAGGGGAAGTGCTGTTTTGCTAACCGTCTTCGCCGCGCAGTACACGATGGCCAGTTGCCAACGGAAACGGCAGTCGATTCTCTGGCAACCTTACTTAATTCTCTACTGGCTGGCATGTCTGTCGAGGCTAAAGACGGTGCGTCACTGTCAATGCTGCGCGCAACTATAAAACATGTTACCCGGTTGCTACCTCCGGAACCGGTTCAGTCAGGTTGACGCCCAGTCTGACAACAGTTCCTTATGATTCTGGTAATTAACTGATAAATATAGTAATTATTGCATGCCCCATTCCCAGGTCCGCGCAGTTTCCTGGCAAAACAAAAAAATATGCTTGCCTTTTTATGTAGTGATCGCTATATATATACATATTTAGTGATCACTACAGAAGTGGATGGCTAAGTACTCGTCTTGAAAATGCAGTGAGCATTGGTGGTGTTAGTACGACCGTGCACTTCGTCCTCGTTTCAGCCAAAAATTTAAAGTGAAAATAGTCTGAATTTTTTTAAAACCGTAATGGTCAAGCTGGAAAGTGTTTTTCTTCCGGTTTATTCATCCTCCATAACGGCTAACGCTGGCTCGCTGGATTGCGCCAAAAAACCATTCAGCACTAAGGCGCTCAGTGGGACAAGCGGTATCAACCAATGGCGCATTTAAGTAACAGTGTCCGGAAGCGGCGCACTGACCGGATAAGGTGTGGCACTGCTCTTCATGCCGCACCGGATGTTTTATCGTTATATACGTAAATATTACGTTGATAGAAATTGCAGAGGAAAAAGAATGAACCCGAAATATGCACCTTTATTTGAACCCTATGTATTCAATAACGGAGTCAGCATTAAAAACCGTTTTACCGTTGCGCCAATGACACATTTTGCTTCCCATGAGGACGGCAGCATAAGTGACGAAGAGCGCAACTTTCTGGCCGATCGCTTTGATGGATTTGGTCTGTTTATTGCTGCCGCCACGTTGGTATCTCCTGAAGGCAAGGCATTTGTCGGTCAGCCTGAAGCTATCGGTGAAAAAGATTTACCTGGCCTGCGTGAAGTCGCCAGCATTGCTAAAAATCAAGGGGCTACCGCGATTCTGCAGATCCATCACGGTGGTCACCTCAGTATTTCTGAACTGCTTAACGGCAGAGATATGGTTGCACCTTCTGCGGATGAAAAATCAGGGGCCCGAGCCCTGACTGACGGTGAAATCCGCAATCTGATTGCAGCCTTCGCCAATGCTGCACATCTGGCTATTCAGGCAGGTTTTGATGGTGTTGAAATCCACGGAGCCAACAACTACCTAATCCAGCAGTTTGTCTCAGGTGAAAGCAACCGCCGTACAGATGAATGGGGTGGCGCTATAGAGCAGCGTCTGCGTTTCCCGCTTGCTATTGTTGATGCGGTCATGGAAGTGAAGAAAAAGTATGCTACCGACAAGTTTGTTGTGGGCTACCGTTTTTCTCCGGAAGAACCGGGTGCGCATGGCCTGACAATGAAAGATACATTTGCTCTGATCGATGCGTTGGTTCAGAAGCCGCTGCAGTACCTGCACGTTTCTCTGTGGGATTTTTATAAAAAAGCGCGTCGCGGAGCAGATACTTCGCTGACCCGAATGCAACTGCTGCACGAACGCATCAATGGAAAACTGCCGTTGATCGGTGTCGGCAACCTCTTTACAGCAGATCAAATTCTTGAAGCCTATCTGACAGGCTGGGCGGAGTTTATTGCCATGGGTAAAACCGTGATGATGAATCCGGACCTTATCCGCTTGATCACATCAGGTCAGGAAGAGCGGATTGTGACAGCTATCGATCCACTTAAGGAAGACCGTTATCGCATTCCGGATAACCTGTGGAATCAAAATATGCAGCGTCTTTCCTATCTGCCTCCGTTAAAAGACGACATGCACTGGCAGTCTCCTGATATTTAAATCGCAGCGGAATAAACCCATTTTCATTATTACCTCCATACCTGACTGATATGTCAGGTAGCAATAACCATGCAGGAATCTAAGATGAATTATATTCAGAACAAAATTGCCATTAGTTCTGAAGGTGTCGCAAATGCTGTAATTTATGCACTGAACCAACCTGAAGACGTCACCGTTAACGATCTGATTATCTCTCCTACCCGTCAGGACTGGTAACCCTTCTACTTTACTTTTAAATATACTGTATTAACGCCCCAGACATGTTTCTCGAAAAGTAATGTGCTGGGGCGTTTTTAACCAAGGGACAGTTTAATGTACCTTATCCCTGAATTCATTTGACCACCATAAAGCCCCTTTCTCAGATACCTAACAAATGGCACTTCGTACAGGCATACAACCAGATGTCACCAGACGTGCTTATTTCTGCCCAGCTAATGGTAATCAAATCGAAAAGCAAAAACCCCGCTCAGGTTTCCCTGAGCGGGGTTTTCAAATTTGGCTCCTCTGACTGGACTCGAACCAGTGACATACGGATTAACAGTCCGCCGTTCTACCGACTGAACTAC
>NZ_JRZZ01000071.1:0-8682 GCF_002865965.1 Erwinia sp. B116 | reverse complement strand
CGATTTGACTGCTGTAGCCGTCGGTCTGCCCGCCGTAAGGCTTACCGGCCTGCTCTTTATTCGGGCTGGAGACGACCCGGCCGCCGTGGGAGATCAGCAGCGCATAGCCGGTGCCTTCCCACGGGGTGATTTTGCTTACCCGCTCCTGCAGAGAGGCAAGGGAGATATCGGAGGTCGCCACCGCCTTCAGCCTGCCGTCGTCAACGATCACCGCCGCAACCGACGTCAGCAGCGTAGGAACGCCGTTATAGGCATAGCTGTAAGGTTCGATCAGCATATCGCGCTGGGCTTTTTTCGGCAGAATATAGTAATCGCCCTGGCCCGGTGTGAAGATCGAGGTCAGGTGGTGCAGGTTATAATTGCCGCCCGCATCGCGGTCGACAAACCGCGCGTAGCGCCCGCCAGGGGCCGGATCGGGCTGGGCGGCGAATTCCGCATCCCGGCCGTCGAAGGCGTTCTCCTCGAAGGTGATGGAGATCGACATATAATTTTGATTCTGCTTCAGCGCGTAGGTCAGCAGCTTATCGCCGACCGCACGATCGGTGATACCCGCCGCCGGCAGGGCCACCATGCTCTGCCCAACGTCGCGCGCCACGGTGCGCGCGTAATCCAGTTCGTTCTCTACCGCCTGCGCCTGGCTCTGGGCGATCTGCCCAAGATAATCCTCTGCCAGCTTTCTCTGCTGCTGGCCGGACTGCCAGCTCAGCAGGCCGATGGTGATGCTGAAGCCGAGGGTGATGGTGATCACTCCGGTAATCAACATCAGCGTGCGGGTGCTCATTTTCTTTTTCTGACTCGACTGCAGCATCTGGCATTTCCCCGATTCAATATGCTGTGGTGCACGGACATTCCGTTAGTAGGCGAAATCCCTTGTGTACGATCTATCGGCTAAATCAGATCAATCTTTATCCGCCCAGGTTGCAAAAGGTGAACAAATACAACCGCTGCTCAATCAGCGCAAAACAGTCCGCTGCGCAACTGGCGCTAACCGGGTGGAATATGCCAGGCTTAGGCGAGTAATCATGCCTATTCAACTATTCATAAGGGGAGCATCATGGACCGATATCCGCGTTCCACGGATACCATCGTACAACGTGCCAGCAGCGGCCTGTCGACCTACATGGCGCAGGTTTACGGCTGGATGACCTGTGGCCTGCTGCTCACCGCGTTTGTCTCGTGGTTTGCCGCCAACACGCCGGCGGTGATGGAGCTGGTGTTTGCTAACCGCATCACCTTCTTCGGCCTGATCATCGTGCAGCTGGGGCTGGTGATCGTACTGTCGATGTGGGTGCAGAAGCTCAGCGGGGCGGCGGCCACCGCGCTGTTTATGCTCTACTCGGCGCTGACCGGCCTGACCATGGCCAGCATCTTCCTCGTCTACACCTACTCCTCGATCGCCAGCACCTTTGTGGTCACCGGCGGCATGTTTGGCGCAATGAGCCTGTGGGGTTACACCACCAAACGCGACCTCAGCGGCATGGGCAGCATGCTGTTTATGGCGCTGATCGGTATCGTACTGGCCTCGCTGGTCAATATGTGGCTGAAAAGCACCGCGCTGATGTGGGCCGTGACCTATATCGGCGTGGTGGTGTTCGTCGGCCTGACCGCTTACGACACCCAGAAGCTGAAAAACATCGGCGAAGGCATCAACGTTGACGACAAAGAGAACCTGCGCCGCTTCTCGATCATGGGCGCGCTGACCCTCTACCTCGACTTTATCAACCTGTTCCTGATGCTGCTGCGCATCTTCGGCAACCGCCGCTAAAGCAAATGGGGCGCTGATTCAGCGCCCCATTTACCTTTATCGCCCGCAACCTTCCTGTTTGTCACTGTTACGTGATATCGCACTAAAAATGGCCCTTTCTCATCATTTGAGGGGGGGGAATGATTGATGCCATGCACGAGCCGTCTTACAGCAACTCAACAGCTAACAGGCAATCGGGGCGATCCGGATAAGCGGACTGTCAGAGCCCATGGATGGGCGATGCCAAGCCTCCATGGATGGCTTGCGGCGTGTCCGCGTTCCGGAACGCCCCGATAAGCCAGGCACCGGTATTGAAAGCGATCCGGTCCGAAAGCCACGCCCCGGCCCCCAAAGCGATCGGCCCGCAGGCAACGCTACTCCGCCGCCAGATTCTTCCTGCGCAGCGCCTTCGCCCGCCCCTCGAGCCACAGATAGAGCACCAGCGCCACCAGCAGCGGCAGAATAAAATAGATCAGCCGGTAGGCCAGCAGCGCGGCGATAATCGCCCCGTGGGTCAGATGCTCACCGCGCAGCAGCGCCAGAAACACCGCCTCCAGCACGCCGATTCCGGCCGGAATATGGATAATCACCCCGGCAATGCTGCTGATTAACAGCACCCCCAGCACCTGCGGATAATCCACCTTCTGCAACAGCAGCAGCCAGATAATCCCGCCCATCACCAGCCAGTTGGCGGTGGAAACCGCAAACTGTAACAGCGCCATCCGCAGCGACGGCAGCGCCAGCTTCTGCCCGCGCACCGTCCAGCGGCGGCGGCGTGAAAACGCGCACAGCCCCAGATAGAACAGCACAAAGGCCAGCAGTCCGATGCCGATAGCCCGCAGCGTGCCGCTGCCGATATACCAGCCGGACGGCACGCTCACCCAGCCGGCGCTGAACACGATCCCCGCCAGCAGCACGTAGCCCAGCCAGTTGGTGGCGATGCTCAGCGAAAAGATGCGCGTAATGGTGCTGCCGCTCAGCCCGAGCCGCGAGTAAAGCCGGTAGCGCATCGCCACGCCGCCTACCCAGGTGCTCAGCGTCAGGTTAAAGGCGTAACAGACAAACGACACCAGCATCACCTGGCGCTTAGCCAGCTTATGGCCGCAGTAGGCGCGGCCAATCAGATCGTAAACCCCGTAGGTCAGATAGCTGACCAGGGTCAGCGCCAGCGCCGAGGCTATCGCCACCCGGTTATAGCTGACCAGGTTCTGCCACACCTCCGCCCAGTCCAGCTTGCCGGCATACAGCACCAGCAACACCGCCACGGCGATAAAAAACAGCCAGGTGAGCACCTGCTTCAGTCGCGCAAAGCGCTTAGGTCGTTTGGCCATCAGGGCTTCACCTCGTGATTATCGGTCGCGACCCGATCCTGGGTCTCCATCTCCGGCTGCACCGGCGGTGGCACCTGCGACAGCTTTGGGGTATGTGCGGGCAGCCAGCCGGCAATCGCCGGGAAATAGCGCAGGAAGTGGAATACCACCACGCTTTTGGTCAGCTGCACCCAGCTCTTCGGCGGCAGCTGGCTCTCTTGCACCTGTTTGCAGTCCTGCTGCAAAAGATGCTCAAGATTGTCGCGAAGCTGGCGGTTAAATTCGCGATCGTGAATGATCAGGTTGGCTTCCAGGTTCAGCGACAGGCTGAGCGGATCGAGGTTGCTGGAGCCGACGGTAGCCCACTGACTATCTTTGACCGCGATTTTCGCGTGCAGCGGTCGCCGGCAGTATTCGTAGACCTCCACGCCGCCTTCCACCAGATAGTTGTAGAGCAGCTCGGCGCCGACCTTGACGATCGGCATATCCGGCTCGCCCTGCACGATCAGCCGCACGCGCACCCCGCGCTGCGCGGCACGTTTCATCTCGCGCAGCAGGCGGTAGCCGGGAAAGAAGTAGGCGTTGGCGATGATCACGTCCTGGCGGGCGCAGCTAAGCATCTCCATGTAATGCTGCTCAATATCGTCACGGTGCGCGTCGTTATCGCGCCACACCAGCAGCGCCTGCGCGTCGCCCGGCGTGGCGTTTCTGGCCGGACGGTGGGCGCGGTGCCCCCACCAGCGTGAACTCTGCTGGCGGCTGCCGATCTGCTCGCGCACGAAGGCGGCGATATCATCGACTATCGGGCCCTTCACCTCCACCGCGTAGTCCTGCTTCGACTGCGGGCCGAAGCTGATATTGTGCTCCGCCGAGAAGTTGATGCCGCCGACAAAGGCGATGCTGCCGTCCGCCACCACGATTTTGCGGTGCAGGCGGCGGAAGATATTGGTGCGCATGCCGAACAGCGGCGGGCGCGGATCGTAGTAGAGAAAGCGCACCCCCTCCGAGGTCAGGCTGTGAACAAACTCGTCCGGCAGGTCGGGGGAGCCGTAGCCGTCGACCATCACCTCAATTTTTACCCCGCGCTTTGCCGCCGCCAGCAGCTCCGCGTGCAGCGCGTTGCCGACCTCGTCGTTAAACAGGATAAAGGTTTCCAGCAGCAGCGTATGCTGCGCCCGGCGGATCGCGCCAAACACGCGCGGGAAAAATTCTTCGCCATTCTCAAGCAACCGGATGCGGTTGCCGTCACGCCAGGTCAGATTCATAGATGGATTTCCACTGCCAGCGGTGCATGATCGGACAGATGCGACCATGGCCGCAGGGGAAGGGTTTGCGGATGGCTGATGCCGACGTTACGTACGTAAATGCGGTCGAGGCGCAGCAGCGGAAAACGCGCCGGGAAGGTGCGTGCCGGGCGGCCGTTTTTACGGCTGAAGACCTCTTCCAGCCCGGCTTCGCGCAGCAACGGTCCGTTGGCCCGCTGCCGCCAGTCGTTAAAGTCCCCGGCCACCACCACCGGCGCGCCGGCGGGCAGGGCGTTAACCCGCTGGCTAATCTGCCGCAGCTGCGCCTGGCGATGCGCTTCACGCAGGCCAAGATGCACGCACATCACGTGCAGGGTCTCACCCCCCGGTATCGGGATCTGGCAGTGCAGAACGCCGCGCTTCTCGGTGCCGGCAACCGAAATATCCACGTTCTCATGGGCGGCGATAGGCAGGCGCGACAACACCGCATTGCCGTGGTGCCCCTGCGGATAGACGGCATTACGACCGTAAGCGTAGTTGCCCCACAGGCTATCCGCCAGATACTCATAGTGGGGGGCCTCCGGCCAGTTCGCCACCTGCACCGCGTGCAGCTCATGGCTGCCCATCACCTCCTGCAATAACACAATATCCGCCCCGGTGGCCCTCACCGCTTCGCGCAGCTCGGGCAAAATAAAGCGCCTGTTCAGCGCGGTAAATCCCATATGGGTATTGATCGTCAGAACGTTAAACGACAATCGCTGGCCGTTTTGTGACATACTAATGACGCTCTCCCTTTCAATTCATGAACAATAAAGTGTAGTCTTTGTCACAAAAGAGTGCTGAGAACGGCGTTTTTTTAAGGCATTGTCTGAAAGTTGAGTTAGTCTGAGAAAATCGTTACCGGCTGACGTCGGTAACTCGCCCGGCCGGTCCCGGTCGGTGCGATGCCAGGAGAAATACATGAAATGGTCTAACCGTATTCAGATTGTCACCGGACAAAACTGTGTACATATCGCACTGCACCTGCTGCTGATTGCCGCGCTGGTGTGGGGATGGCAGCATAAGATGTTGCTGCAGGTAAGCATGATTTTACTGGCGCTGTACGCCAGCGTGTTTGCCGCCATGCTGCTGACCCAGCGCTTACCGCGCCTGCGCCGCATTGGCGATTTCCTTGAGGATGTGACCACCACCTACTACTTCGGCGCGGCCATGCTGGTGCTGGTGCTGCTGTCTAAGGTTATCCACAACAACCTGTTGCTGGGTGCGGTGGGGGTGTTAATGCTGACCGGGCCGGCGATCGTTTCGCTACTGGCGAAAGAGCCCACGCGTTCGCGCCAGCGTTCACGCTAATGCTGACGGGCCACTTCGGTGGCCCGCTGTTTTTTGCACTCTGTTCCCCACCTTCTGCACGATCCCGGCGCTGCTTTTAACTCTACACACGCTGTTTACACCGCACTGACGCACCCTTTTTGCCGCACGCCCCGCCTTTTACTCGATTTGCCCCCCCTGCATGCGGGTGTCACAGCCTTGTGTTGCTACCATCGGCGGCCATCTGACTGCAGGCGCTGTCATGCCCGGTAACGCATTTTCAGCTAAGAAGCCGAATAATAACTCCCAGTAACCGGTACGGATCTGTTATAATCCGCCGCTTACGCACCGTGGTTTGTGCTCTCATTCAAGCGTCAGGCACCGCCTGGCGTCAACTCTCCCCCTGGAAACTACACCGCGACGCGGTCAGGGCGGATCCGGAGTCAGTCAACTTTATGTCATTTGATTCTCTCGGCCTTAATGCCGATATTCTGCGCGCTGTTGCCGAACAGGGCTATAACGAGCCTACGCCAATCCAGCGCCAGGCCATTCCAGTGGTACTGGCCGGCCGCGACCTGATGGCCAGCGCCCAGACCGGTACCGGTAAAACCGCCGGTTTCACCCTGCCACTGCTGCAGCGCCTGAGCAGCAGCAACCCGCACCCGAAAGGCCGTCGCCCGGTACGTGCGCTGATTTTAACCCCAACCCGCGAGCTGGCAGCGCAGGTTGCTGAAAACGTTCACGACTACAGCAAGTACCTCGACCTGCGTTCGCTGGTGGTGTTTGGTGGCGTCAGCATCAACCCACAGATGATGAAGCTGCGCAGCGGCGTTGACGTGCTGGTCGCGACCCCGGGCCGTCTGCTGGATCTGGAACATCAGAACGCGCTGGACCTGTCTAAGGTTGAGATCCTGGTGCTGGACGAAGCGGACCGCATGCTGGATATGGGCTTTATCCACGATATCCGTCGCGTGCTGGCCAAGCTGCCGGCCAAACGTCAGAACCTGCTGTTCTCCGCCACCTTCTCTGATGAGATCAAAGGGCTGGCGGAAAAACTGCTGCACAACCCTGAGCAGGTGGAAGTGGCTCGCCGCAACACCGCCTCCGAGCAGGTGACGCAGCACGTTCACTTCGTCGACAAGAAGCGCAAGCGGGAACTGCTGTCGCTGATGATCGGCAAGGGCAACTGGCAGCAGGTGCTGGTGTTCACCCGTACCAAGCACGGTGCTAACCACCTGGCCGAGCAGCTGAACAAAGACGGCATCACCGCCGCGGCGATCCACGGTAACAAGAGCCAGGGCGCGCGTACCCGTGCGCTGAGCGACTTTAAATCCGGCGGCATTCGCGTGCTGGTAGCAACCGACATCGCTGCCCGTGGTATCGATATCGAAGAGCTGCCGCACGTGGTCAACTTTGAGCTGCCAAACGTGCCGGAAGATTACGTGCACCGTATTGGCCGTACCGGCCGTGCGGCCGCCGTCGGTGAAGCGCTGTCGCTGGTCTGCGTGGACGAGCACAAGCTGCTGCGCGACATCGAACGCGTGCTGAAGCGTGAAGTGCCGCGTATGGCGCTGGAAGGCTTCGAGCCGGACCCAAGCATCAAAGCCGAGCCGATCGTTAACGGCCGTCAGCAGCAGCGCGGTGGCGCAGGCGGCGGTGGTGGCGGTGGACGTGGTCGCGGTCAGGGCCAGGGCCGCGGTAACGGCGGCGGCGAGCGCAGCGGTAACCGCGGTGGCAACAGCGCTGCTGCCGGTACCGGTAACGGCGGTGAGCGTCGTCAGGCCAGCGGCGAGCGTCGTCAGGGTAACGGCGGCAACGCCGGTAACGGTTCCGCTGCCGCACGCGGCGGTCGTTCTGAAGGCGGCAGCGGTGCACCGCGCGTCAACCAGACCCGCCAGCGTCGTGGTAACTCCTCGAACAACGGCTAAGCAGACGCCGTGAGCGCGCCCCTCCCGGGGCGCTGCGGCGGTCTGTTAATATGGGGGGAGCCGCCCGGTTCCCCTCTTTAAACTCTGATCCACAGGTTGTTCCATGCGTGTGCTGCTAGCCCCGATGGAAGGCGTTCTCGACTCGCTGGTGCGTGAACTGCTGACCGACGTCAACGATTACGATCTCTGTATTACCGAATTTCTGCGGGTGGTGGATTCCCTGCTGCCGGAAAAATCCTTCTATCGTCTTTGTCCTGAGCTGCATTATGCCAGCCGTACGCCTTCCGGTACGCGGGTGCGGGTGCAGCTGTTGGGGCAATATCCGCAGTGGCTGGCGGAGAACGCCGCCCGTGCCGTTGAGCTGGGGTCGTGGGGCGTCGATCTGAACTGCGGTTGTCCGTCGAAGACGGTGAACGGCAGCGGGGGCGGGGCGACGCTGTTGAAGGATCCCGAGCTGATTTATCAGGGGGCGAAGGCGATGCGCGCGGCGGTGCCGGCACATTTGCCGGTGACGGTGAAGATCCGTCTGGGCTGGGATTCCGGCGCGCGTCAGTTTGAGATTGCCGACGCGGTGCAGCAGGCGGGGGCGACCGAGCTGGCGGTGCATGGGCGGACCAAGGAGGAGGGGTATCGCGCGGAGGCGATTAACTGGGCGGCGATCGGGGAGATCCGCCAGCGGTTGTCGATTCCGGTGATTGCCAACGGCGAGATTTGGGACTGGCAGAGTGCGCAGGATTGTATGGCGGCGACGGGCTGTGATGCGGTGATGATCGGGCGCGGTGCGTTGAACGTGCCGAATCTGAGCCGGGTGATTAAGTTCAATGAGCCGCGCATGCCGTGGGCGCAGGTGGTGGTGCTGTTGCAGAGGTATGTGCAGCTGGAGAAGCAGGGCGATACCGGGTTGTATCACGTGGCGCGGATTAAGCAGTGGCTGGGGTATTTGCGTAAGGAGTACGCGGAGGCCAGCGAGCTGTTTGCCCAGGTGCGGGCGTTGCCGACGTCGGCGCAGATTGCGGCGGCGATTCTGGCGGTGAGGGCGGAGTAGGTTGCCGGGGCGCTGGTCGCTTCGGGTTAAGGTGGCTGGCTAATCGGGGGCGTGGCTTCGGGGACGCTGGTCGCTTCGGGTTAAGGTGCCTGGCTAATCGGGG
>NZ_JRZZ01000070.1:0-9473 GCF_002865965.1 Erwinia sp. B116 | reverse complement strand
GAACAGATCGTGATCGCTGTCGCTCAGTTCAGCCACAAAACGGCCGTCAACAAACACCAGGCGCACCGCGTCAATCGCCAGCGCGTGCTGCTGCACCGTCTCAGCGTTGAGCACTGCGCTCTGCGGCAGCACGAACTGGTGGTTTAACAGCGCGTCCAGCGGAGTGTATTTCCAGTCTTCATGCTTGCGCGTCGGCAGGCCAACGCGCAGCAGCTGCTGCCAGTGCTGCTGTGCCTGCAGCGAGCGGCCTTCACCCTGAGTTTCAAACAGGTGATGCCACTGCTGCAGCGCGTTATCACTCCTGGTCGGTAAGCCAGCCATAGCCTTGCTCCTCCAGCTGTTTCACCAGTGAGAAATCACCGGACTTAACGATTTTGCCCTGATACAGCACGTGCACGAAGTCCGGCTTGATATAGTCCAGAATACGCTGATAGTGGGTAACGATAATGAACGAGCGCTTGCCGTCACGCAGGCTGTTGACGCCGTTGGCGACGATTTTCAGCGCATCGATATCCAGACCGGAGTCGGTCTCATCGAGGATGCACAGATCCGGCTCCAGCGCCGCCATCTGCAGAATGTCATTACGCTTTTTCTCACCACCTGAGAAGCCGACGTTAACTGAACGGGTCAGCAGGTCTTCCGGCATTTTGAGCAGGTCGATCTTCTCTTCAATAAAGTCCTGAAAATCGAAGCGGTCCAGCGCTTCCTGTTCACGGTACTTACGCACGGCATTAACAGAGGTTTGCAGGAAGAACTGATTGCTGACGCCAGGGATTTCAACCGGGTACTGGAAGGCCATAAAGATGCCTTCACCGGCGCGCTCTTCCGGGTCCAGTTCCAGCAGGTCTTTGCCTTTAAACTCGACGGAACCGCCGGTCACTTCGTAGTCTTCACGGCCGGCCAGCGTGGCAGACAGGGTGCTTTTCCCGGAACCGTTCGGGCCCATGATGGCGTGCACTTCCCCGGGTTTAATCTCCAGATTCAACCCACGCAGGATAGCTTTATCTTCAACGCTAACCTGTAAGTCTTTAATGCTTAACATAAGTTTTCCTTCGCAATGCTTTCCAGCACTGTTGATAGTCGCCGTATCGGGCAATGTTCTTATCGCGGGTTAGCCCACGCTGTGTTCAAGGCTGATCGCCAGCAGTTTCTGCGCTTCCACCGCGAATTCCAGCGGCAGTTCGGAGAACACATCTTTGCAGAAGCCGTTTACGATCATCGAGATCGCATCGTCTTCGCTGATGCCGCGCTGCAGGCAGTAGAACAGCTGATCTTCACCGATGCGTGAGGTGGTCGCTTCATGCTCCAGCTGCGCGCTGTTGTTGCGCACTTCCACGTACGGGAAGGTGTGCGCACCACACTCGGCGCCGATCAGCATCGAGTCGCACTGGGTGAAGTTACGGGCGTTTTCCGCGGTGGGCATGATTTTCACCAGGCCACGATAGGTGTTCTGGCTGGTGCCGGCCGAGATCCCTTTGGAGATAATGGTCGACTTGGTGTTTTTACCGATGTGGATCATCTTGGTGCCGGTATCGGCCTGCTGACGGCCGCTGGTCAGCGCCACCGAGAAGAACTCACCGATCGAGTTGTCACCGCGCAGGATAACGCTCGGGTACTTCCAGGTGATCGCCGAGCCGGTCTCTGACTGGGTCCAGGACATCTTGCTGTTTTCACCTTCACACAGCGCGCGCTTGGTCACAAAGTTAAGAATACCGCCTTCGGAATCGCCGCCGGAGAACCAGTTCTGCACGGTGGAATATTTCACTTCAGCGTCTTTATGGATGATCACTTCCACCACCGCCGCGTGCAGCTGGTAGGTGTCACGCACCGGCGCGGAGCAGCCTTCGATATAGCTGACGTAGCTGCCTTCATCGGCGATCAGGATGGTGCGTTCGAACTGACCGGTCTTCGCCGCGTTAATACGGAAATAGGTCGACAGCTCCATCGGGCAGCGTACGCCTTTCGGAATGTAGACGAAGGTGCCGTCCGAGGCCACGGCGGAGTTCAGTGCGGCAAAGAAGTTGTCGTTGGCCGGCACCACGGTGCCCAGATACTGTTTTACCAGTTCAGGGTGATCGTGAATCGCCTCGCCGAACGAACAGAAGATGATGCCCTCTTTCGCCAGCTTGTCGCGGTAGGTGGTCGACACCGACACCGAGTCAAAAATTGCATCAACGGCAATTTCCTGACCTTCACGCACCGGCACGCCGAGCTGCTTAAACGCCTCTTCCACTTCCTGAGTCAGGTAGTTTGGCGCTTCAGCGCCTGACGCCTGAGTCGCTCCCGGCTCTGACGCGCAGCTGTCATCACAGCTACCGCAGGAAGGCGCTGAATAGTAGCTGTAGTCCTGATAATCGAGTTTTTTATAGTTGGCTTTCAGCCAGTGCGGCTCTTCCATCTCCAGCCAGGCGGCAAACGCCTTCAGGCGGAAATCCAGCATCCACTCAGGTTCGTTACGTTTGGCCGAAATCGCACGTACCACGTCTTCATTAATGCCGTGGGCGAACTCTTCGGTTTGCAGCTGGGTAAAGAAGCCTTCTTTGTAGTTCTGCTGGCTTCCTTCCCACACCTGTACATCGTCAGATGCGTCAGTATTACGAGACATAGAATTTACTCAACGCCAAAGCTCTCACCACAGCCACAGGCGTGTTGAGCTTTAGGATTATTAAATTTGAAAATCTGGTTCAGGCCTTCACGTACAAAATCCACTTCCGTACCGTCGATATACGGCATTGCCTCAAGCGGCACCAGCAGCGTCGCACCGTTGTGCGTGAACGGAATATCGTCCTTCGCTGAGGCTTTCACCATGTCCATGGTGTAGCCGAACCCGGCGCAGCCCGAGGTTTTGACGCCCAGCTTCAGCCCAAGGATCTCGGGATCGCCTGCCGCCAGGCTCAGAATTTGTTTGGCCGCGCTGTCGGTAAGCGTCAGGCCTTTCCAGATAAAGTCATCCGGTGAAAACGATGCAGGATTTGCTGATTGCATATATTACCTCACGATACGATAGCCCTTCGGGCTAGTGCCCCTATGTTAGTGATAACCTGTATCACTTCAACCTCTTGTTTTGCAGGGATAAAGGTTAAAGGGGGTTTTCAGATACCCTTTGGTTAAGTTTAGACCGGGTTCTGCTGCCGGGTAACACCCCGACCGACAACGCGCGATAAAAGATAACCAGTTGAAAACAAGATGTTTATATTTTGTAACTTCGGTACTCTGCTCACCCATCGTCCGCCTGCCGCCGCCTTTCATCCGTTATATCGGTTTCGTCTATTTTTCTGAAAGGCTGCATTTATCGATAAAATTTATTTCAGGTCATTGAATATTGCCGCAGTTATAATATGATAATGATTATCATTAGCGCGACCGGACCCAGCAATGACCGTTTCGATAAGTGCCTGGCTGCAACATAAGATTGATGAGTACAAATTCTCCGTACGTGATATTACCGTCGATTTTTATATGGCGCAGGCCCGGCTAAACCGCCCCGATTGCACCATCGAACAACTGCGCCAGTTTAACGCCACCTGCCTGGACATGGCCGAACTGTGCCAGCTCAACGGTGACGATCACAGCTACCTGCACGCGCTGGGCAAACTGCATCACCGCCTGGTCGCTGAGCTGAGCAACACCCAGCGCGAACGCCTGTTTCGCATGCAAGCCTGGCAGCTGGCGCGCCACTCGTTGTCCCGTTTGTGCCATCAACTGGCGCTCAGCGGCGACTGGGATAAAGCCAGCGAACTGCAAAGCGATTTTGTGAAACGCGCCGCATGGATTATGTAACTGAGACCAGTATACTCCCGGCAGCAGATACGAAAAACCCCGAAATATTCGGGGTTATTTAGCGATCACGGCGGTAGTGAGGCGGGAAGTGCAGCAGAGTTGGTCACGTTCATCAACGATTTCGATCTGCCACACCTGATGGGTGCGGCCGAGGTGCACCGGCCGGCAGCGGCCGCGCACCTCCCCCTCCCGCGCCGACCGCACGTGGTTAGCGTTAATCTCAATCCCCACCACGTGCCGATCGCCGTCGGTGCAGAGATAGCCCGCCATCGATCCCAGCGTTTCGGCCAGCACCACCGACGCGCCGCCGTGCAGCAGCCCGAACGGCTGCTTTGTGCGGCCGTCCACCGGCATCACCGCTTCAATGCTGTCTTCGTGCAGGGCGGTAAAGCGGATACCGATATGTTCCACCATGGTGCCCTTGCTGCGCTGATTCAGCTCTTCCAGCGTGGTTTCACGCCGCCATATGGTCATCAGATTATCTCCAGTAGCGCCTGTAACGGATGGCGCATGCCGTTCCCTTCCGTACGCTTCACCTGGCTGCGGCAGGAGTAGCCGGTGGCCAGGCAGCGCTCGCGCGGGAGCTTGTGCAGCGCCTTCTGCCAGGAAAGCTCGTAGATACCGAGTGAGTTTTCCAGGTTTTTGGTTTCATGGCCGTAGGTGCCGGCCATGCCGCAGCAGCCGACGCTGACGTTCTCCAGCGTAGCGCCAAAGCGGGCAAAGATACTTTCCCATTGTTTGACGGAACCGGGCAGCGCGGTCGACTCGGTACAGTGACCAAACAGATACCACGCCGCGCCCGCCGCCGACGGGGCATTTCGGGCGATATCGGCGTTCTGCAACCATTCGTGGACCAGCTGCACGTGAAACTCGCCGCGCCGGTCGCCCAGCACCTGGCGATACTCATCGCGGTAACAGAGCACCAGCGCCGGATCGACGCCGACCAGAGGCAGGCCGAGCTGCGCCACCCGGTTCAGCATATCGGCGGTCTTCTGCGCGGTACGGGCGAACTGCTGCAGGAAGCCCTTAACGTGCTGCGCCTTACCGTTAGGGGAGAACGGCAGCACCACCGGATGGAAGCCGAGCTTCTCAATCAGCCGCACAAAGTCGGCGATCAGTTGCGCTTCGTAATAGCTGGTAAAGGGATCCTGCACCACCAGCACGTGACGGGCGCGCTGGCCGGCATCCATCGCCTCCAGCTGCTCCAGCGTAGTGCTCAGCGCCGGGGTGCCGGAAAGCTGCTGTTTCAGCGTTGGTGACGAGAGCAACGGCAGATCCACCATACCCAGATGACGCTTGCTCAGCGCCCCGACCCAGCGCTGGCGCAGGAAGAAGTTGAACGTTTTCGGTGCCCGCGCCATCAGCGGCGCATAGCTCTCTACCGTCGCCACCAGATAGTCGCTGGCCGGGCGCAGATAGCGGGTGTGGTAAAGCTGCAGGAAGCGCGAGCGAAAACCGGGCACGTCGATCTTGATCGGGCACTGGGTCGAGCAGGCCTTACAGGCGAGGCAGCCGGACATCGCCTCCTTCACCTCATGCGAAAAGTCATACTCGCCGCGCTTCGCCTGCCAGCTGTTACGGGTGCGCTGGATCAGGCCGCGCAGGCTGACGCCCTTTTTCGGCAACTGCTGCTCCAGCAGCAGCGGATCGACGCCCTGCTCGGCCAGCAGGCGCAGCCACTCCCGCGTCAGCGTGGCGCGCCCCTTCGGCGAGTGCATGCGGTTGCTGGTTATCTTCATTGACGGGCACATCGGGCTGTTCACGTCGAAGTTGAAGCACAGGCCGTTACCGTTACACTCCATCGCGCCGCGCCAGTCGCTGCGCACGGCGATCGGGATCTGACGGTCATACTGGCCGCGGGTCACCGAATCGACCTTGATCATCGGGTCGTCAACCCCCAACGGGGTGCAGATTTTGCCGGGGTTCAGGCGGTTGGCCGGGTCAAACGCCGCCTTAATGCGCCGCAGTTCGCTGTACAGCACCTCGCCAAAGAAGGCAGGACTGTATTCGCCACGCACCCCTTTACCGTGTTCACCCCACAGCAGCCCGCCGTAGCGCGCGGTCAGCGCCACCACCTCGTCGGAGATGCGTTTCATCAGGATCTCCTGCTGCGGGTCACACATATCCAGCGCCGGGCGCACGTGCAGCACGCCGGCGTCGACGTGGCCAAACATGCCGTAGCTGAGGTTGTGGCCGTCCAGCAGCGCACGAAACTCGACGATATAATCCGCCAGGTTCTGCGGAGGCACGCAGGTATCTTCCACAAACGGGATCGGCTTGGCGCTGCCTTTGGCGTTACCGAGCAGCCCTACCGCCTTCTTACGCATGCCGTAGATGCGCTCGATGCCGCCGACATCGTTACACAGCTGATAACCAATCACTCCGCCTTCGCGCAGGGCCATCAGCTCATCCAGACGCGCGCAGAGCGCCGTCACCCGGCCGTTAATCAGCTCAGCGTCGTCGCCGGCAAACTCGACCATATTCAGGCCGAGCATCTCTTTGTCGGGCACGTCGGTGATCAGCTCGCTGACCGAATGCCAGACGATATCTTCACGCGCCAGGTTCAGCACCTTCGAGTCGACGGTTTCCACCGACAGCGCTTTCGCCTCCACCATAAAGGGGGCGTTGCGCAGCGCGGAGTCAAAGGAGTCATACTTGACGTTAACCAGCCGCCGGACCTTCGGGATCGGCGTGATATCCAGCCGCGCTTCGGCGATAAACGCCAGCGTGCCTTCGGCGCCGCAGAGAATGCGGGTCAGGTCGATCTGCTGCAGATCGTCGCTGAGCACGTGGCGCAGATCGTAACCGGTGAGAAAACGGTTAAGTTTGGGGAATTTTTCCAGAATCAGCGTACGCTGCTTACGGCAGCGATCCAGCACCACGCGATAGATGTTGCCTGCCGCACCCGGCTGCTGCGCCAGCTGCCCGGCCTCGGCCACCGGCATCGCACGGGTGTCGAGGATATCGCCGCCCAGCAGCACGGCGCGCAGGCCGAGCACGTGGTCCGAGGTTTTGCCGTAGACCAGCGATCCCTGGCCAGAGGCATCGGTGTTGATCATGCCGCCGAGGGTGGCGCGGTTGCTGGTGGAAAGCTCCGGCGCAAAGAAGAAGCCGTAAGGTTTCAGAAAGGCGTTAAGCTGGTCTTTGACCACCCCGGCCTCGACCCGCACCCAGCGCTCCTGCGGGTTGATCTCGAGGATGCCCTTCATGTGCCGCGACATATCCACCACGATGCCCTGGTTCAGCGACTGGCCGTTGGTGCCGGTACCGCCGCCGCGCGGGGCAAAGGTCAGGCTGGTAAAGCGCGCATCGCCGGCCAGGCGGGCAATCAGCGCCACGTCAGCCGTAGTGCGGGGAAACACCACCGCGTCCGGCAGCATCTGATAGATGCTGTTATCGGTGGACATAATCAGACGATCGGCATAGCTGGTGGCCGTGTCGCCGGTGAAACCGTCCTGCTTCAACGCATCCAAAAAATCAAGCACCAGCTGCACAAGGCCGGGTGCCCGGGAAATCTGTGGGATCATTATCGGGTGACCAAAATGTTATGTGAATCGTTTGCGTCGCTCTGTTACGCAGCAGTTCGTTTTATCATATTTTTTTATGACCTGCCTTTATTTCAAAAAGCGAAACAAAAGAATAACCTGTTGTTTCTGGCTAAAAATCAGGAAATCCGTGATGATTAAGCGGCAGCCTTCAGCGTAACCGTGCAGGCTGCGGGGGATTTTGCCGAATTTTTACAGTCGCTAAAGTACGAAAATAATTGCCGTTGCCCCGGGTCTGTTATCGCCCGGCGGCGGCAGGAAGCCTTTACTGAGGATCGGTCCGCAAGATGAAGAACGTCTACAACGGGTGGGATTTGCCGCAAATCGTGTTTTCGCTGCTGTTTGTCAGCATGCTGATCACCGCGAGCTTCTGGGTGGTACAGCCGTTTATTCTCGGCTTTGCCTGGGCCAGCATGGTGGTGATCGCCACCTGGCCGCTGATGATTAAAATTCAGGGCTGGCTGTGGGGGAGACGCGGGCTGGCGGTGGCGGCGATGACGCTGCTGCTGGTGCTGGTATTCGTTATTCCGATCGCGCTGCTGGTCAACAGCCTGATTGAGAACAGCTCGCCGGTGATTGCCTGGATCAGCGCCGGGCGCATCCAGATGCCCGAACTGCAGTGGCTGAAAGAGATCCCGATGGTCGGCCATAAGCTGTTTTCCGCCTGGCATAACCTGGTAGCGGGCGGCGGCAGCGCCATCATGGCTAAGATCCAGCCCTATATCGGCCGCACCACCGGCTTCTTCTTCGCCCAGGCCGGTCATTTTGGCCGCTTTATGCTGCACCTCGGGCTGATGCTGCTGTTCAGCATTCTGCTCTACTGGCGCGGTGAGCAGGTCGCCCGCGGCATCCGCCACTTCGCCTTCCGCCTCGCCTCACGCCGCGGTGACGCGGCGGTGCTGCTGGCCGGTCAGGCGATCCGCGCGGTGGCGCTGGGCGTGGTGGTAACCGCGCTGGTGCAGGGGGTGCTGGGCGGCATCGGTCTGGCGCTCTCCGGCATTCCTTATGCCACCATTCTGACCGTGCTGATGATCCTCTCCTGCCTGGTGCAGCTGGGGCCGCTGGTGGTGCTGATACCGGCCATTATCTGGCTCTACTGGAGCGGGGATACCACCTGGGGCACGATACTGCTGGTATGGAGCTGCGTGGTCGGCACGCTGGATAACGTGCTGCGGCCGATGCTGATCCGCATGGGTGCCGACTTGCCGATGATCCTGATCCTCTCCGGGGTAATCGGTGGGCTGGTCGCCTTTGGCATGATTGGGCTGTTTATCGGTCCGGTGGTGCTGGCCGTCTCCTACCGCCTGGTGATGGTGTGGGTTAATGAATCCCCCGCGCCGGATGAAGACCCGCAGGCGGTGGTGGAAGAGCTGGCGGAGATCGAGCACGAGCGCCATCAGAACGGTACGCTCTGATTCGACGTTTCGGCCAGCCCCGCTGGCCGAAACATTAATTTACCAAATCTATCCCGCCCCGCGCCACGCCTCAATTTTCTGCCAGATACCTGTAATCCCCCCTTTTCCTGGCCGGTTTTCCGCAGTTGTGGTGATATTTTATTTTTATGACTTACACGCGGGCAAAAAGTGGCCGTCTGCAGGGCGCAAAATATCACTAACGGTAAACTAATAAGATGATTCTTAAAGACGCCAGTTCATCCGTTCCCTAGTATGATTACCAGGTTTGAAATCAAGTTACTGATTTTTAAACAACCTTCCCTGAGTGATGTAACGAATTGCTGTGTGTAGTCTTTGCCCATCCCCTGTGATGGGCTTTTTTTTGTCCGCGATACTGCAAGAAGGGCAATGCGCGCTCCTCCGCAATAAAAAAAGGCCAGCTTGCGCTTAATGCTAAACTGCTAAGGATATAGAATTACCCGCTCAACGAACCCGAACCACCCCACCCTACGCTGCGTTGGTTCATTTCTGGAAAGATGATTACATGCAGCAACAGATGATCTCTGGCAGACCCTTTATATCTGCCCGAACGTTTGGATCAGAATGCATTATGTCTGAGACGGAAAGAACGGGTAATACGGTCCCATATCTCCACCAGTTCGGCATCGCTGTAAGCGGGCGGGGGCAGCGCATGGTTACTTAATGTCAGGTCAAGATTGGGATGTCTGAAGTCCGCTGTTTTTTCATTGGCGAC
>NZ_JRZZ01000069.1:0-9697 GCF_002865965.1 Erwinia sp. B116 | reverse complement strand
CACTCAGCACTCAGCACTCAGCACTCAGCACTCAGCACTCAGCACTCAGCACTCAGCACTCAGCACTCAACGCTCAACGCTCAACGCTCAGTAACGCATCCCCCTCAACACCTCCCTGATATCTTTAGAGCTCGCCCTCAAATTTCAGCGATAGCGCTGGGCATCCCGCCTGGTTTCTGAGCGCATAGTTGCCCCGCGTTACAATTGCTTAATCATTCTGCCGTCACGGACCTGCGAAATATCCCACCGCCATCTTGTAATTGTGCAGGCCGATAATGATAATCGATATCGTTCTGATTTTACTTTTCTTTACCGCACCTGACTTAATTTCACAGTTTGAGGGTACCCGCATGTTTGTCCCGTTTCTGATTATGCTGCGTGAAGGGCTGGAAGCCGCGCTGATCGTCAGCCTGATCGCCAGCTACCTGAAGCGCACCCAGCGCAGCCGCTGGTTCGGCGCAATGTGGGTGGGTGTGGTGGTGGCTGCCGTACTGTGCCTGGCGCTGGGCTGGTTTATTAATGAAACCACCGGTGAGTTCCCGCAGAAAGAGCAGGAGCTGTTTGAGGGCGGTGTCGCGGTGGTGGCGGTGGTGATCCTCACCTGGATGGTGTTCTGGATGCGTAAAGTCTCCCGCAACGTCAAGGCCCAGCTGGAAGACGCGGTAGACAGCGCTCTTAATAAGGGCAACAGCAGCGGCTGGGCGCTGGTGATGATGGTGTTCCTGGCCGTAGCGCGTGAAGGGCTGGAGTCGGTGTTTTTCCTGCTGGCCGCCTTCCAGCAGGATGTCGGTTACGCGCCGCCGCTGGGGGCAATGCTCGGCCTTGCCACCGCGATCGTGCTGGGCATGCTGATCTACTGGGGCGGCGTGCGCCTTAACCTGGCCGCGTTCTTTAAGTGGACCAGCCTGTTTATTATCTTCGTGGCCGCCGGTCTGGCGGCCGGTGCTATTCGCGCCTTCCACGAGGCGGGCCTGTGGAACCACTTCCAGGACGTGGCCTTTGATTTCAGCAACCATCTCTCCACCCACTCGGTGTTCGGCACGTTGCTGGAGGGCATGCTCGGCTATCAGGAAGCGCCGAGCGTCAGCGAAGTGGCGGTGTGGCTTGCCTATCTGATTCCGGCGCTGCTGCTGTTTATGCTGCCAGCGCGCTCTGCGGTTAACCCGGCGCGTACGTCGCGCTAAGTTCTTCCGGCGCTCGCCGCGCCGGGCTCACATAACAGACAGGGATTTACTCATGACTCAAACTTTTCGCCGTCAGGCTCTGAATGCCGCGCTGCTGGCCGCGCTGACCTCCTCCGGTGCTGCGCTGGCCGCGACGGTTCCGCAGGTTAACGTCAGCGTGACCGACAAGCAGTGTGAGCCGATGTCGCTGACCGTTAACGCCGGTAAAACGCAGTTCATCATCAAAAACAACAGTTCGAAAGGGCTGGAGTGGGAGATCCTGAAAGGGGTGCTGGTGGTGGAAGAGCGCGAGAACATCGCGCCCGGCTTTACCCAGAAGCTGACCGCCAACCTGCAGCCCGGCGAATATGAGATGACCTGCGGCCTGTTAAGCAACCCGAAAGGCAGGCTGATCGTCAAAGACACCGGAGCCAAAGTCAGCAACGGCAAGCAGGACGTGCTGCAGCTGGCCGGCCCGATCGCGGAATACAAAGCCTACGTTACCGGGGAAGTGGTTCAGCTGGTAGCCGGCACCAAAGCCTTTACCGACGCGGTAAAAGCCGGCGATCTGGAGAAGGCGAAGTCGCTGTACGCGCCAGCCCGCCAGCACTACGAGCGCATTGAGCCGATTGCCGAGCTGTTCTCTGACCTCGATGGCAGCATCGACGCCCGTGAGGATGACTTCGAGAAGAAAGCAGAAGATCCGAAGTTCACCGGCTTCCACCGTCTGGAAAAAATCCTGTTTGGTGATAACACCACAAAAGGTGCGGATACGTTCGCCGACCAGCTGTACAAAGATACCCTCGAACTGCAGACCCGCATCAGCGAGCTGGCCTTCGCGCCGGGCAAAGTGGTGGGTGGCGCAGCCGGTCTGATTGAGGAGGTCGCTTCAAGCAAGATCTCCGGTGAAGAAGATCGCTACAGCCGTACCGACCTGTGGGACTTCCAGGCCAACGTTGACGGTGCGAAGAAGATCGTCGATCTGCTGCGCCCGCTGTTGCTGAAATCCAACCCGGAACTGCTGGCAAAAGTGGACGGTAACTTTAAGAAGGTGGATACCATTCTGGCTAAGTACCGCACCAAAGACGGCTTTGAATCTTACGAAAAACTGACCGATGCCGACCGCACCGCCTTAAAAGGTCCTGTTACCAGCCTGGCTGAGGATCTGGCGCTGCTGCGTGGCACCCTGGGCCTGGACTAACCGATTATGGCAAAACCACTGGACGCGCCGGCTTCGGCCACGCGTCGTCGTTTACTGAAGGGCATGGGCATCCTTGGCGGTGCCCTCGCCGCGGCCGGCGGCTGCCCGGTCCATGCCGCACCGGCTGAAAATTCGTTTTCACCGGGCGCGTTATCGCCGGCGGCGCGTCAGCAGCGGCAGCCGTTTTACGGCCCGCACCAGGCCGGCATCATCACGCCGCAGCAGGCGGCGATGATGCTGGTGGCGTTTGACGTGCTGGCCAGCGACAAAGCCGACCTGCAGCGCCTGCTGGCGCTGCTGACCCGGCGCATTGCCTTTCTGACCACCGGCGGTAAAGCACCGGCGGTGACCAATCCGCAGCTGCCGCCGCTGGACTCCGGCATTCTGGGCGAGGATATCTTCCCGGATAACCTGACCATTACCCTGTCGGTCGGCTCGTCGCTGTTTGATGAACGCTTTGGCCTGCAGGGGCAGCAGCCGCTGAAACTGCAGCGCATGACCCGTTTCCCGAACGACGCGCTGGACGCGGCGCTGTGCCACGGCGACCTGCTGTTGCAGATCTGCGCCAATACCAACGACACGGTGATCCACGCGCTGCGCGATATTATCAAGCACACGCCGGACCTGCTCAGCGTGCGCTGGCGGCGCGAGGGGTTTATCTCCGATCACGCCGCGCGCAGCCAGGGTAAAGAGACGCCGATCAACCTGCTGGGCTTTAAAGACGGCACGGCTAACCCGGATTCGGCGGACGCCGCGCTGATGAACAACATCCTGTGGGTCACCGCAGGGCAGGGGGAACCGGCCTGGGCGGTGGGCGGCAGCTATCAGGCGGCGCGCATCATTCAGTTCCACGTCGAGTTCTGGGACCGCACGCCGCTGCGCGAGCAGCAGACCATCTTTGGCCGCGAAAAGCTCAGCGGTGCACCGTTAGGGATGACAAAAGAACACGACGTGCCGGACTACGTTGCTGACCCGGACGGCGACGTGATCCCGCTGGACGCACATATCCGGCTGGCCAACCCGCGCACGGCGGAAACGCAAAGCAGCCTGATGCTGCGGCGCGGCTACAGCTATTCGCTGGGGGTGTCGAACAGCGGGCAGCTGGATATGGGATTACTGTTTGTCTGTTATCAGCACGACCTGGAGAAAGGCTTCCTCGCGGTGCAAAAGAGATTAAACGGTGAGGCGCTGGAAGAATATATCAGGCCGATTGGCGGCGGCTATTTCTTTGTGCTACCGGGGGTGGCGGACGCCCGGCATTACCTCGGGCAGTCGCTGCTTGAAGCGTGATGAATAGGCGATTATTGCGCCACTCCGGCAGGTTCAGGCGCTATTTCCGGCGTTGTCTTAAAAGGTTCATATTGCCGTTAAAATAACTAACCTTTTGATTTATATGTGTTGTGTTAAAACTAACCGCCGTGGCTTATTTGCCAGGCGGTTTTTTATTCTCTCCGGGTAAATTTATTGTTGCATTCGCACTCAGTTTTGTTGCACTTTATTCACAGCGGTAGTCTGAATGTGTTTAAGTCCCACACAGGAGTCGCGAATGGTAACGTCCTTCTACGGACATAATGGTTACACTCTGAAACACAACGCCGGTAGTTGTGCTGGCCTCCCTCTCACTTCGCTCTTTTACTTCCTTACACTCCGATTTTTATCTGATGCAATGCTTTCCACCAGGCAACGGGCAATCGCCCCTCGTCCTCGTCAATTAATGGCAGTAACCGGCTTAACAGGAAGCCAAGACCTCTAAAGCGTTCACGTAATCGCATCGCCGTTGCTGATGCGGGAAATGAAACCAACTGTAAGGTGCCACTATGGGAAGACAGAAAGCAGTGATCAAAGCGCGTCGTGAAGCCAAACGTGTGCTTCGTAGTGATTCACGCAGTCACCGTCAGCGCGAAGAAGAGTCGGTCACCTCGCTGGTGCAGATGGGCGGGCTGGACTCGATTGGCATGGCACGCGACACCCGCGACCATTCGCCGATTGAAGCCAGAAATGAAGCTCAGGCGCACTATCTCCACGCCATAGAACACAAACAGCTGATCTTCGCCACCGGTGAAGCCGGCTGTGGTAAGACCTGGATCAGCGCCGCTAAAGCGGCCGAAGCCCTGATCCACAAGGACGTTGAGCGGATTATCGTCACCCGTCCCGTTCTGCAGGCCGATGAAGACCTCGGTTTCCTGCCTGGCGATATCTCCGAGAAATTTGCCCCGTACTTCCGTCCGGTTTACGACGTTCTGGTTAAACGTCTTGGCTCTTCCTTTATGCAGTACTGCCTGCGGCCGGAAATCGGCAAGGTGGAGATTGCGCCATTCGCCTATATGCGCGGGCGCACTTTTGAAAATGCCGTGGTGATCCTTGATGAGGCGCAGAACGTCACCGCCGCACAGATGAAAATGTTCCTGACCCGCCTTGGCGAGAACGTCACGGTGATCGTTAACGGCGATATCACCCAGTGTGACCTGCCGTCGCACGTCAAATCGGGCCTCAGCGATGCGCTGGCGCGCTTTGAAGAAGACGAGATGATCGGCATCGTCCGCTTCGGTACCCAGGACTGCGTGCGTTCGGAACTGTGCCAGCGGACGCTGCTGGCTTACAGTTAATCCCCATTGTGAACTACCCGGCCCGGTGCATCTGCACCGGGCTTTTTATTTTCTGCTTTATGCCGTAGCGCCAGGCGCCGCTTACTTATCGATGCCAAAGCCCTGCTGCAGCACCGCGCCGCGCACCTGCGGGAAGTAGATATGCTGATAGTAGCTGGCGGTATTGACCCCCCAGTTATCGCCATCTGCGCGTCCGCTCTCCTGCCAGTGACGCACCAGCACCTGGTTATAGGCCTTAATCACCTCCGGCAGATGCTGCGCGTCGTAGCGCTCTTCATGGCGGAAACCGGCCAGCGACATGCGCGGCTTCTGCAGCGCCGGGGTATCGATATAGCCGAGCACCACGCCCGCCACCGGGAAGGTCAGCTCCGGCAGTTCCAGCAGTTCAATCAGCGCCTGCGGATCGCGGCGGATGCCGCCGATCGGCACCACGCCGAGGCCGTGCGAACGCGCCGCCGCCATTACCGTCGCCAGCGCAATGCCGACGTCGGTAGAACCGGAAATCAGGCTCTCCAGGCTCTGGTGGGCAATCTGCTGTTTGCCTTCGGCTTCGATCGCCAGCTGGCTTTTATGCATATCCAGTACAAAGGTGATAAACACCGGTGCCTGGGCAATCCACGCCTGGCCGCCGGCCAGTTCAGCTATCTTCGCGCGGGTCGCCGGGTCGCGCACCACCACCAGGGAGACCTGCTGGGAGTTCACCGAGGTCGGGGCCAGCCAGGCGGATTCGACAATGTCGTCCAGCACCGCGTCATCGATCGGCTTAGACAGGTAGCTGCGATCGCTGCGGTGGCTTTTAAGCAGTTGGGTGGTTTCGTTCATAGTGTTCTCGCGTCGCCAGCGGCGATTGTCAAAGGAAGTGGCGGGTAAGATAAGGGAAGCGGAGCGGGGTGCGCTGGTCAGTTTGTGCGGCAGATCACATTTTTTGGGCAAAAAAAAAGTCTGAACCGCAGTTCAGACTTTTCTTCAGAATGATGGTGGTGAGAGAGGGGTTCGAACCCTCGATACGTTGCCGTATACACACTTTCCAGGCGTGCTCCTTCAGCCACTCGGACACCTCACCACAGTTTTTCCGCCAGCCTCACCGGCTAACGGAGCGCTACTATAGGGATACGCCCGTAACGGGTCAAGCACTATTTCCCGCGCTGATTCCGTTCGCTTAAGAGATGTACAGCGCCACTTCATTTTTGCTAGAAAGTACTGCAACATCGCCCTTATCAAGGTTGAAGTTGACAACTAGCATTTTCAACAGCAGGGTTAATCCTTTAGCTGCCGCATGCCTTTCATTCGGAAAGCGAATTTACGCCTTAACTCTTCTGGCATTAGCAAAAAGTGGGATCGGATACTACCAGTTTGAGGTAGGAATCCTATGTAGGTTTACTCAATTCAGCTTGATTCAAAGCAAAGAAGGTCATTGTTTCGATGAATCAATATTTTTTTCTTGGGTCAACATCTGCTCAGAGAAATCGTTGTCATGTCGATACTTTTTATCGAGTAATCAAGATTGAACTTAATTGTAGCATTAATAAGAAAGTTATTAACAGATTGTGGATACCTGCTATATTTACAAGTTACTCATATAAGAAGTTATTGATTGAGCGAAAATTAACGAATCATAATCCCCTACCCTAAGTACCATATGAATGGTACGTGCAGGAGTGTTGGTGTTTATTTTTATTAACTATTAATAAAAGGGGAGTAATAACATGAACGCTTAACTTTGGTTTTTTGTCTTAAAAAACAAGTAACAACTTAAGGGGCAGTAAAGGATATTGCGAGCGGTGTAAAGGAAAACACCATGATTAATATAAAGTTTATTTTAATTTAATTTAATTTAATTTTTAAGGTCGTAGTTTGTCAATCGTATCGATCATTTTTTTATCGTATTCAATTTGTTATTTATTCTGGTTTTTTTTAATAGCTCTAAAAGTTTTTTTATTTTTTTTGGGTTGCATAAGGTGTTTTATGACGGATCTAGCACTTAACTCGCGCTGGTTTTTCCATTCCACTACACCTTGTGTTTATTTAATTTTATGTAACTCCATACAAATCATTCATTTGTTAAATTAATTGATTTTATTTTAATTTGGTATATTATAGTAGTGGTTGTTAATCGTTGCTTTTGTTTCTATTTAAATAATATTACTTCTGGAGAAAAAAGTGCAAAATATGATTTCATATGAACGACGTAGAAAATCAGGAGCTGAACATGATTCTTTCTTGTCAGCCACTCAAAGTGATCGTGCAAGGTTTATATATTCTGCCGCATTTAGACGTCTTCAACAAAAGGCGCAAGTTTTTTCTTTAGAGAGTAACTCATCAGTTCGCTCACGTTTAACACACTCTATAGAAGTTTCTCATATCGGAAGATATATTGTTACTCAAGTGATGTCGAAATTGATTAATTCGAAACATATCAACAAAGAGGATAAAGATTTTTGGACTGAAAACAGTCTGGCATTATCGAATATAGTTGAAATAGCATGTCTCATGCATGATGTAGGGAATCCTCCTTTTGGGCATTTTGGTGAAGCGGCCATCCAAAAATGGGGTTGCTCAGATGAACTAACCTCGGCTTTGAAAGAATCTTTAAATTTGGAAGGCGATTATAAAAATCAATGTGATTATTTGTTAGATGATTTCAAGAGATTTGATGGTAATCCTCAAGGTTTTCGTGTTATTACTCGTTTGCAAGGTGAGGATGGTTATTATGGATTAAATCTAACATATACTCAGTTAGCGTCATTTTTAAAATATACATATTGCCCTGAAACTCTTGATAAAGAAAAACCATTCAGTAAGAAAATCGGTTATTTTTCAACAGAAAAAAAAATCATTCAGGATGTATGGGAAAAAGTAAAAATTCCAAAGCATACTAGGCATCCTTTAGGGTATCTCATGGAAGCTTCTGATGATATATCTTATTGCATTAGCGATATTGAAGATGGTATTGAGAAAAAAATAATATCTGTCGAAGAATTTAAAAACTTTACTGTTAATCGCCTTAATGATTTAAAACACGATTTTCCAGATGATGCTAATTTATGTGAGGTTTTGATCGGCAACTTAAAAAGTAGCCATAAAAACCCGATTAGTAATTTTTTGTCGTTTAAAACTAAACTCTCTAATATATTAGTAGAGCGAGCATCACAGAATTTTGTTGAGAACTATTATGATTTTACAAGCCTTAAAAGGAGCAAGGTTTTAATAGCTAAAGAAACGTTTGAATATTGTCTTTTGAAAATATTAAAAGATTTTACATCTAATAATTTATTTACCTCATCAGAGGCTGAGTGTATGGAGTTGTCAGGATTTTCAATTATAAAAGGGATATTATTTGAATACACCAAATTGCTTGCCATTAGTAAAGAAAAATTTGCTTATTTAGTTGTTAAGGATAATGCTGAGATAGCTAAAATGGATCTTCACATTGAACGGAGACTTTTCAATAGATTGCCGAGAAAACATGTTGATGCCTACAAAACATCAGTGTTAGATATTCCAACGAATGACGAAAAATACAGTGACATCAGTTTTTTAGAGAAGCTAAAAATTCTTGATAAAGAAAAAGAATGGAACTTGAGAGCTCATCTTATTATTGATTTTGTGTCAGGTATGACAGATGTATACTCCATGGATATGTATCAAATGTTAAGAGGAATAAAGGTAAAATAGTATGAATACATACGGACAAAACTTCAATGTTAAATTTAATAGACATCCATTCTCGTGGGTTCGTCATTTATTGAATAATTCTTTAAGTTCAGGAGTTTTGTCTGATAATGCATCATTGATCTTTAGCAAGTATATCTATGTTCCACAGTCTTTTATAGATAAAAGAACCTATCAAACAATTCCATTTGTTCAGCTAAATGAGTATTTTCTCTTTAATGCTTTCTCAGAGTTAAAAGAGGGAGAGGAAGTTGCGATTCACTCCTCCGTTCAAGATTTTGGAAGGGACTTGCATATTCCTCTTATTGACTTTGGAAAGGTGGAAAGAGGGATAATAGATCCTATGCCTTTAAGGGAATTATCCTATAATTGGGGGATGGGCTTCTATATATATAATAGCGGTAGATCATTTCATGCATATGGAAGTCGGCTCATTAATGGTTCGGAATGGATAAAATTCATGGGAAGCCTGTTGTTACTTAACAAGCCCAGTGGGTTTAAATTAATTGATGAACGATGGGTTGGGCATCGAATAATGGCTGGTTATTCGGCTTTGAGATGGTCGAATAATAGCTCGTTCTACAAAAAGACCCCCACATATGTTGGGTATTTTGATAGTGGTGGTATTTATTGGGATAATTTAAATGTTAATAATAATACTTTTTTAGGGGGTAATTGATCCAATGTAATATATTTAGGGTTTGTTTTTTTGCCTAGGGCTTGTAGCAACCCTAAATAGCTGTTCCGAATAGTAGATCTCTTTAAGGGAACTCAGAGCGGATTGTGCGATCTCATAAATCGCTAAACATCGCAAATCACCAACCGGACTGAACGATGCCGATCAGAGCTCCAATCCCACGTAGTGAACGACGTCTGATGCAGAAAACCATTCACAATACTAAATAGCTGTTCGGAATAGTAGATCACTTCGAGGGAACTCAGCCCGGATTGTGCGATCTGATCAATCGCCAAACCAACCCTATCACCAACCGGACTGAGCGATGCCGATCATAGCACCAATAACCCGTACCGAACGACGCCTGATGCAAAAAACG
>NZ_JRZZ01000068.1:486-10991 GCF_002865965.1 Erwinia sp. B116 | reverse complement strand
TCGACGAGGTGCTGGCGCAGGTGCGCGCGCCGGATTACGCCGATTTCTTCGCGCAGCTGCCGGGGCGCGAAGCGGAGTAGCAATAATAAAACCCGCGCGGCGGCGCGGGTTGGCGGGCGTTATTCTACCGCCGTCCTTGTCTGCGCCACAGGCTCAGCCTGCCGTCCGGCCCGCTCCGCCGCCAGCTGGCGCATCTCGTCCCACCACTGCTGCCAGCGTTCGGCAATCACCGGGGTGAAGAAGCGCGCGGCGCTGTTGACCGCACCGGCGCGCAGGGCGCGCAGCTTGCCCGGGTGCTGCAGCAGGTCGATCAGCGTGGCGGCCAGTGCGTCTTCATCGCCGTCCGCCACCAGCTTACCGGCGCGGAAGTGGCTAATCAGCGCGCGCGGTCCGTAGTCGACGTCGAAGCCTACCAGCGGCGTACTCCAGGCCAGCGACTCCAGGCCGAACAGTGAGAAGCCCTCCTGATCGGAGCAGGTCACCGAGCAGCAGCTATGGCGATGGATCTCCGCCAGGTCAGCGCTGTAGCCGTTGATATGGATCTGCGCCGCCAGCCCCTTCTGTGCCACCTGCTGCTGCAGGCTGTTACGCAACGGGCCGACGCCATAGGTATGGAGTTGCGCGTCCGGTACCGCCTCCAGGACTTTTTCAAACACGCGGATCAGCGACTCATGGCGTTTCTCGGGCGAGTAACGTGCCATACAGAGCACGTTTTTGCTGTTCACTTTGCTGACTTTTTTACCCGCATGGGGGTTATCAATATGGTTAGGCAGCACGCTCAGTTTACCGGCCGGGAAACCGGATGCGACCAGGTCATGTTGCTGCTCGTCGGTCAGCACCACCAGGCGGTCGTAGGCCGGATGACTGTTGAGGACCTGGGCGTAGCTGGCTTTCAGGCGCCCGTTCAGCTTATGGGTGGAGTGCAGCACGCTGGTGAGCGTACCGTTGCAGTATTTCTGCGGGCTGAGGCGCATAAACTCCAGCCACGGGCGGTTCTTATCCACCACAAAGTGCCACTCCACCGCCGGGTCGAGGCACATGCCGGCCATCGCAGCGTTGAACAGCGCCTCGCTGGCCCAGCTGACGCTGTGGCCGGACGGCTGCCCGGCCTCGATTTCAGCCAGCACGCTTTTCTGCTGACGCAGCTGGTAGTGCCTGCGCAGTACGATGCGCTGGCGGGCATCGATCAGATCTTCATAGCACAGCTCTTTTTCACGACCCGGCAGGGCGTACTGCCGCAGGTGCAGCCCGCCGGGCAGCGCGTCGGTCGCTCTCAGCAGCAGCCCCTCGGCGATAGCCGTCAGCGGCGCCAGTTTGCCGCCGTCACACAGCGGCGCCAGCCAGTCGTAGAGGCTCATTACCCGGGTGCGCTGCGGCAGCCTGCCGCTGGCTTTAAAGCGCGCCACCGTCTCAGCCAGCTGCGGATTGAACGAGGAGATCAGGATCGTCGGGTCAAGATTCAGGTAGTCGTTAAACAGCCTGACGCGGCGCAGGGTCGCCACCTCAATGCCGTTGCCCACCTCACGCAGGTTCTCGCTGAGGAACAGGATGCGCGGCTCGCGCACGGCGGGCGTTAACCGCGCGGCGGGCAGGGCGCTGTCGCTGGCCTGCAGGCGTTTTGCCCGCGCGTCGGCCTTCGCTTTCGCCTGGTTCGCCCGCGCGTACTTCAGGTAAGCGACATAGCCGGAGAGGTAGTGCTCCACGTCATCGATGCGCACGCGGAAGCCGTGGTGACGGATAAAGAAGCTGCCGACGATACGCCCCGGGTTGCGGAAGAACATCGCCAGCTCCGGCCAGAAGAAGCCGTTCAGCAGGTAGCGGGCGCGGGCCTCCAGCGCCTGGTCGAACTTCACCATATCGAAGCCGGCCAGCAGCCCCTGATGCTGCTCGTCCGCGGCGATACGGGTGATCATCCGCTGTGCCGCCATCATCAGCTCCAGCAGCGTCGGGTAGGTGGTGATGCGGTGGGTGACAAAGTCGAGGTGATCGCGCACGTTGTCGAGGCCGAACTGGTAGTAGCGCGCTTCCGGGCGGTACAGCGTCAGTTCGTTAACGCAGTAGCTCAGCCAGTGGTCGTGGGCCTGCCAGTGCTTCTGCTCGATAAAGTAATCGAAGGCGGTTTCAACCAGCTGCAGCCAGCGCGGGTTGCGGGTAATGCCGTACAGGCGCATCAGGGCAAAGGCGGCTTCGCCATCGTAGTAGATGATGCGGTGGGCGGCCTTCAGCGTCAGGTCCGGGTAGTTAAGCACGTGGACGAAGGATTTATCGGCCATCTGCATAGAGCCGATGCCGTTGGCCAGCCGCTCCATCTGTGCCAGGTACTGCCGATCGCCGGTCAGCTCGGTGTATTTCGCCAGCGCCAGGATCGACACCGCGTTGCCGCCCAGCTTGATCTCATTGCCGACGTCCACCAGGAAATCGGCGTCGCTGCCGTCGGGCAGCCGCAGCGTGCGGATCAGGTCGCGGCACAGGTGGCCGAGGGCGCGTTCAATGGCGGCCAGGTGCTGCGGGTCCTGGGTGACTTCCCAGCCTTCGAGCAGCGCATAGGTGGAGCTGGCGTGGCGCAGGGCGTTGGTCGAGGGGATCGGGCGGTCAAAGCAGGGGAACCAGCCGTAGTTAAAGTCGCCCCCCGCGTTGATTTCACCCGCCAGATAGTGGCTGGCGCGGGTAATCACCTCCGGCAGCTGTGGCCCCGGCCAGTTCTCTACCCGGCGATAGCCGTGATGCCGACCCTGGTTTTCAATCGGCCAGATGCCGCTGGCGTCGGCGAACAGCCCGCGAATGTTGAAGGTCCACAGCGTCTGTTCGTCGTCGGTCGGCCAGCTCAGCGGCGTGCCATAACGTTTTTTGCCGTAGTTTTCCAGGTTACCGGCGTTAGGGATCGCCACCGGCGTGGCAGCGTCGTACAGAATCGCCCAGGCACCCAGCTCCTGCGGCAGCATCGCCACGTTAAAACCGGCGTCAAAGGCCAGCCCGCGGCGGTAGTAGTTACGTTTGTTATTGCTCAGGCGGCGCTGCAGCTCGCCCCACGCGCAGGGCATCACCTCATCGACCACGTCAACGCGCAGCCAGCGGATCTCCTGCTGCTGTTCTGCGTTCCACGCCTCCAGCAGCGCGCTGCCGCTGGCCCACGCCTGTTCAAAGCTGCTGCCGGTGGCGATCTGCGTATGGGCCTGCTGCTGACCGTCGCTGACGCTAAAAAACAGCACCCACTGCGGGTAATTTTCCGGTAATGCGGCGACCACTAAGTTTTCCGCCGGCTGGCGGGCTGCCTGTAATAACGTGCTTAATAACATATCTTCTCCTCCAGAGATGATTAGCGCTCGCGCAGTGCTTCTTTGGCCCGGTTAAACGGTTTGAACAGATAGTCGATGATGGTTTTTTCGCCGGTTTTGATGTCAACGGTCGAGACCATGCCGGGGCTGATGGCGAAATGTTTGCCCAGCTTGTTGGTCAGGAAGTCGACGTTGGTGCGGATAAACACGCGGTAGTAGTAGATTTCAGGTTTGGTCTCATCCTGAATGGTGTCGGGGGAGATCGACTCGACCACGCCGTCCAGTCCGCCGTAGATGGCGTAGTCATAGGCGCTGATTTTCACCATCGCCTTCTGGTCAGGGTGGATAAAGGCGATATCCCGCGGCGACAGCCGCGCTTCAATCAGCAGCTGATCGTTGAGCGGCACGATCTCCATCAGATCGCCGTTCGGGGGGATCACCCCGCCGATGGTGTTGACCTTGATATTTTTGACGATGCCGCGCATCGGCGAGCGCACGGTCAGGCGCTGTACCGAGTCGCTGCGCCCCTTGATCACCTCAGTGAGCGAGGCGGCTTCGGCGTTGGCTTTCGCCAGCTCCTCGCGCGCCTGCACGTAATACTGCGAGCGCAGGTCGGTCAGCTTCAGGTCGAGGTCGGCCTTGGTGCGGCGCAGGCGCAGCACCTCCACGTTACTGGCGGCACCGCTGTTGGCCAGCCTCTCGGTCAGCGTCAGCTCGCGTTTTACCAGGTCCAGCGACTCTTTAATCTGCCGCTCCGAGTCGGTCATCTGCGCGCGGCGGGTGTTAAACAGGCGGCGCTCGGAGGCCAGCAGGTCAGGGTATTTTTCCAGCTCGGCGGGGAAGGTCAGCTTCTCATCGTTGACTTCGGCGGTCAGGCGGGTGGCCGAGGCCAGCGCCGCCCGGTAGCGCGCCGCGCTTTCACCGACGCTGGACTCGGAACGGGTCGGGTCGAGCCAGGCGACGATCTGCCCGGCTTTGACCTCGGTGCCTTCGCGCACGCTCAGCCCGGCGAGGATGCCGCCGTCCAGCGAGGAGAGGACCTGCTCACGCGAGCTGGGGATCACCTTGCCGGTGCCGGTGGAGACCTCATCCAGGGTACCGAACCAGGCCCAGGTGCCGGCCACCAGCAGCAGGGCAGCGGCCATCCACACCACGCGCACCGAACCGGCCAGCTTGCTCTCATCGCTGTTAGTGTTATCCAGGTCGGTGTCCAGCGAGATGGTGGCACCGTCAAAGCGGTTAGCGTCAGGCAGTTTTATTTTCATCGCTCAGCTCCTGATTGCGTTGCTTCTCATGGGCGCGGTTCATCGCCTTCTCTTTCGGCGCATCCATCACCAGCGCACCCTCTTTCAGCACCAGCACGCGGTTGGCCAGCTCCAGCACCGCCGCGCGGTGGGTGGCGACAATCAGCGTTCTGCCGTCCAGCCAGCCGTTGAGCCGCTGGATAAAGTCCCGTTCGGTGTGTTCATCCAGCGAGGCGGTAGGTTCGTCCAGCAGCACGATATTCGGATCGCGCAGCAGCATGCGCGCCAGCAGCACCGACTGGCGCTGGCCGCCGGAGAGCCCCAGCCCGCCCTCCATGATTTTATGCTCCAGCCCCAGCGACAGCTTTTTGATAAACTCCGCGCCGCCGGACACCTCAAGGGCGGCAAAGATATCTTCATCGCGCGCGTGCGGGGCACCCATGGTCAGGTTATCGCGCAGCGTGCCGTGGAACAGGCGGGCGTTCTGGGTCAGCAGGCCAATATTGCGCCGCAGGTCGGCGACGTCGATATGCGGCAGGCTGAGGTTGTCCAGCCGCAGTTCGCCGGAGACCAGATCCATTCCGCCGGCCAGCGCCTGCAGGAAGGTGGATTTACCGGCACCGTTGCGCCCCAGTACCGCAATGCGCTCGCCGCGGCGGATCTGCAGCTTGGCAACGCGCAGCGCGTCCACGCGGGATTTCGGGTCATAGCGGAACACCGCCGAGTTGAACAGGTAGTCGCCGTACAGCGAGGCGCAGTGCACCCGCGCTTCGTCGCCGCCGTTTTCCACCGGCAGCTGCATGATCGCGTCCAGCGCCTCTTTGGCCGATTTCACCTGCTGCCAGCGCGCCAGCACGCCGCACAGGCTGGCCATCGGGGCAACCATACGGGAAGAGAGCATGGAAGCCGCGACGATGGCACCGGTGGTGATCTGACCTTCAATCACCATCGGCGCGCCGATCACGATCACCACCGCGTACACCAGGTTCTGAATGGTACTGCCCCAGTTGATCAGCCCCTGGGTGATATGCCGGGTTCTGACCCCGGACTGCGCGGTGATCTGGATATAGCTGTTCCACTGCTGCTGGAAGCGCTGTTCGGCCTGCATCAGCTTGATATCTTCCAGCCCCTGCAGGCTCTCCACCAGAATGGCGTTACGCAGGGTGCTCTCCATCGTCGCCTGACGCGCCAGCCCCGCCAGTTTTTTCTGCAGCAGCAGGCCGGGGACGATCATCAGCACCGCGGCAACCGGCGCGATCCACGCCAGGTGCGGTGAAATAATCGCCAGCACGACAACAAACAGGAAGAAGAACGGCAGGTCGACGATCGCCGAGACGGTGCTGGAGGTGACCATCTCGCGCACCTGCTCCAGCTCGCGCACCTGGGAGATAAAGCTGCCGGTGGAGCGGGGCACGGCGCTGTTACGCAGCCGTAAGGCGTGGCCGAATACCCGGTCGGAGACGCGGATATCGGCACGCTTGCCGAGGATGTCGGTAATGTGGCTGCGCGTCTGGCGCATCATAAAGGAGAAGAACACGGCGATCAGCACGCCGCCAAACAGAACGTACAGCGTCGGGTAGGACTGCGCCGGGATCACCCGGTCGTACACCTGCATCGAGAACACGATACCGGCTAACGCCAGGGTGTTGATGATCAGCGCCGCCAGCATCACGTACCAGTAAGGCTTCAGGTCGCGCAGCACCAGGCTTTTCAGCCAGTCCGGCTTGTAGGTTTGCACATAGCTGTCGGCGCGCACGTCGCGGGCTACCGCAATCGGGCGGAAGGCGGCCACGTGGCGGATATCCGGCAGCAGCCCGCTGAACGACACTTCGGTGACCAGCTGGGCGTCGTTGATAAAGTTGATGCCGACGGTGTCCTTACCGTCGAAGCGCTCAATGACGCCGACCTGGCCATCCTTTAACTCAACCGCCAGCGGCAGTCGCCAGCTGGAGATCTCGTCCTCTCGTGCATCCAGCAGCCGGGCGTTCAGTCCGGCCTGACGCCCGAGATTTTTAATCGTCGCTGCCAGCGGCTTCTGCTGCTGCCAGCCGGCGGCGGCCTTCAGGCCTCCGGGCGAGTACTCCAGCCGGTAGTGCGCGGCGATCAGCCCGATCGCCGCAACCCAGCTGTTGATCGGGCTTTTTTCGCCGTCGTCGGCGTCCGCCTGCGGTTCCTGTATCACCTGGCTCATGGCTGGATCTCCACTTGCTGAATGGTCTGGTTATCCAGAGCAAAGGCACTGCGAATATGGCCGGTGCTGTACAGACAGTCCAGCTGCAGGGTGCGCAACTGGGCGATGGTCTGCTGCTCGGTAAAACGTGACTGGTAAATTTCCTGCTCGGCGTTCAACACGTCCAGCAGCTGACGGGTACCTAACTCCAGGTACTGTTGCTGATACAATTCGCGGGTTTTCTGGCCCAGCGCCTGCTGGCGTGCCTGGATCGCCAGGGTGGTGCTGAGGCTGAGCGCCTCATTCTGCGACGCGCTCAGCTGCTGACGCGCCTGCAGGCGGGCGGAGCGCACCTGGGCGTTGGCGGCTTCCAGCGTATGCTGGGCGGCGTTGCGTGTGGCGTCCAGCCCGCCGCCCTGGTACAGCGGCATCTCCACTCTCAGGTTGGCGGAGTACTGGGTGCGATCGATGGTGGCGCTGTTCGGATACTTATCGTTAAGGTAGTGGGTGACCGTCGGCTCCAGCGAGATGGTCGGCATGCGCTGGGCGTTGGCGTAATCGACGCCGGCCTGCGCTTTATTGGCCGCCGCCCAGGCCGCCAGCACCGTCGGGATCAGCCGGTCATCCGGCTGCATCACCTGGCAGGCGTTCTGCAGTTTTTTCGGAAAATCGTCGCTGACTTTATTGACCGCCTGCCAGCCGAGATAGGTGGCCAGGGTGGCGCGCCAGCGGTCGAGGTTGGCACGGTACTGCATTAAGGTCGCCCGTGCGCCTTCGATACGGGTGTTGGTCTGCACCACGTCGGAGAGCGAGCTGGCCCCTTCATCGTTGCGCTGCTGCGCCAGGCCGCCGATGCTGTTCAGTGAATCTAACTGCTGTTGGGCAATGTTGACCAGCTGCTGGTAACCCTGCACCTGGACTAAGGCAGCGGCGGTATCGTGGCCAATTTTATCGATGGACACCAGTACGTTAGCCTGCTGCTGCGCCACGCCGGCACTGGCGGAACGCACCGAGCTGTCGACTTTGCCAAAGTCATACAGCATCTGTGAAATGGATAACACCAGGCCGGGGCTGTAGCCGTGGCCGGCGTAGTTGTTGGCAATGCTGTTGTTAATGCCGCCGCTAATCTGCGGATAGTATTTGGAGCGGGCGTAGTTCACCTGCTCGTCCTGCTCAAACAGTTTTCCCACCTGTTCGGCAATATCAGGGTGCCACTGCACGGCGCGCTGCACCGCCTGGCTGATGTTCAGCGTCGGTGGGCTTTTATCCTGAAACTGCTCGGGGACCACGCCGGTCAGGCTGGGCAGATCCTGCTGGGGGACTAAACGATTGGCGCTGATGCGCGCGGGGGAGTCTTCATCCAGCGCTTCGGCGAAGGCTGAATGGTAAGGAATAAGTGCGCCGGTCAGCATCAGAAGGGCTGCCGCGCTGCGTTTACCGTGACGAAATCTTGACGTCATTGTTTTTCCTGTTTGCTGTTGTTGCTGTCTGACGTGTTGCCCTTTGATACGGCCAGGTACTTTTTTGTCATGTAACAATCCCAATTACTCCTTCAGCTAACCCTTAACAGGAAACAGGGGACCGGCGGCAGTCGCCACCGGCCCCTGGCAAATCCTTAGCGGCACGTCCCTGTGCCCGTTTTCATCCTCACCCCGCCGTTAAGACACGGTGTTGTTCTGCTGCTGTAACAACTCTTCCAGGGTAACGGTGGCGTTCTCCAGCGTGACCAGTTCGGTAGAGCTGAACTGGGTGCCGTCGGTGCCGTCACGGTCGATGGAGACCACGGTGTTGCCGTCTTTGTGTTCCACAGAGACGAAGTTACCGATGGTATCCGCTGAACCATCCCAGCCTTCGAGCAGCTCGGAGACATCGATGTGGTCCTGACCGACGGTAAAGTCGGTAATGGTATCCACGCCGTTGCCACCCGTGGCGTCCTCTGCATCCAGCAGATGGAACACCACGGTATCCGCGCCGCCACCGAGGGTGAAGGTGTCGTCGTAAGCACTGCCGCTGAGCTGGTCAGCTGCATCGGTGCCGGTGAGGGTCTGAGCCAGATCCACCGTCAGCGTCTCCGCAGTTGTCGTGCCGTTGGCCTCGGTCAGGCTGAACTCGAACACTTCCTTCTGAGTGATATCCGCTGCTGCGATACCCTCATTCAGCGCATAGCTGTAAGAGCCGTCTGCGTTGATAGTCAGTGTGCCGTACAGGCCGTCAACCGTGGTTGCGGTGGTACCCGTTTCGCTGAGCGTCGTGCCGCCGATCGCCAGGGTGCTGCCGGTATGGTCCGCAGTGTCGCCACTGTGAACGTTGCCGGTAACCGTGGTGGTGGTCTGCAGCGCGCTGGCGGTCACGAGGCTGTCCGCATCCAACGAGTCTGTGTCGGTTGACAGCAGACTGAAGCTGGTGGCGCTTGCTCCGTGGGTCAGCGTGATATTCAGCGTTGCGGTGCTGGTGCCGTTGTTTGGCGTGGTGATGACGTAGGTAAAGTGCTCCGTACCTGTCGCCAGCGCCGCGTTAACACCGGAAGTCAGGGTGTAGGTGTAAGTACCGTCTGACTTAATTACCAGCGTACCGTGGGCACCGGCAATGGTGGTGCCCGCAGCCGTGACCGCCGTACCGTTGACCGAGGTCACCGCGGTTCCCGTCGGGATGTTGCCCGCCGCAGAACTGGTGTCGTTGGTCAGAACGTTGCCGCTGCTGGTGTTGCCAGTGCCGGTCAGTTCTGTGGTGGTACGGTCATTGCTGGTGGTGATGGTGTTATTCATCAGCAGCGTGACGTTGGTACTGACGGCACCCATCACCACCGCGTACTGACCGGAGGTCAGCGTGACGGAGTGAGCGGCACCGGTGCTGCTGTTGCCCAGGTTAATCAGCGTGGCCGTCAGCGAAACGTAGTTCGATGCACGGTCATACACTTCCCACTGGTTAGAGGTCGCGTTGAACTTGTACACCACCAGGTCTTCCGTCAGCGTACCGACGCTCAACAGACTGGTCAGTTTACCGACCAGGTCAAGGGTACGCGTCGAACCTGCACCCACGCTCAGGCTGAGGTACTGGTTGGCGTTCAGCAGGCTGAGGTTCAGCACGTTGCCCAGACCGACGTTCGCCAGCGAGCTACCGCTCACGCTGGTGATTGCGGTGGTCACCGGCGCGGACAGGGTGGTGGTGTAATTCAGCGTTGCCGCATCATTTGCCGCCACCACGTTAATCACACCGAGCACCGTACCGGCTGCGGAGGTGTGGTTAGCCGGGTCAGTCTGCGTTACCGACAGCGTTGCCCCGGTGGTCTGCGCCGCGTTCAGCGTGACGCTGAACGTGCCGTTAGCCAGCACCGTACCGGTACCGAGTATGGTACCCCCGGCGTTTTTCACCGTGACCGTATCGCCGGCTTCGCCGCTACCGGTGATCACCAGCCCGTTGGCAGAGATGGCGAGGTTAGTCGGCGCATCCGGGGTGGTGACATCGGCCGCGGTATAGCTGGCGGTCGGTGAGGTGTGGTTCGCCGGGTCGGTCTGCGTCACTGTCAGAACCTGACCGTTGAGCTGAGCCGCGCTCAGACCTACGGAGAAGCTGCCGTCAGCCAGAACCACCGTGGTGCCGAGAATGGCACCCGCAGCGGTTTTGACCGTTACCGTATCACCGGCTTCACCACGCCCGCTCAACGTCAGACCGTTGACAGAGAGCGCGAGGTTGGTCGGTGCATCCGGCGTGGTGACGTCGGCCGCGGTGTAGCTGGCGGCTGGCGACACGTGGTTAACCGGATCGGTCTGGGTCACCGACAGGACCTGACCGTTCAGCTGAGCCGGGCTCAGCGTC
>NZ_JRZZ01000068.1:0-438 GCF_002865965.1 Erwinia sp. B116 | reverse complement strand
GCATCCGGCGTGGTGATGTCGGCTGCGTTAACGGTGCCCGCCGGTGACACGTGCAGTGCCGGGTCGGTCTGGGTGACCGACAGCACCTGGCCGTTCAGCTGAGCCGGGCTCAGCGTTGCGGTGAAGGTGCCATCAGCCAGCACCAGCGCGGTGCCTAGCGTTACGCCAGCTGCGTTTTTCACGGTGACGGTGTCGCCCGCTTCGCCACGTCCGGTCAGCGTGATGCCGTTGGCCGCCAGCACGAGGTTGGTCGGCGCATCCGGGGTAATCACGTCGGCAGCGGTATAGCTGGCGGCCGGTGACACGTGGTTAGCCGGGTCGGTCTGGGTAACCGACAGCACCTGGCCGTTCAGCTGAGCCGGGCTCAGCGTCGCGGTGAAGGTGCCGTCAGCCAGCACCAGCGCGGTGCCCAGCGTGGTGCCTGCTGCGTTCTTCACG
>NZ_JRZZ01000067.1:0-12202 GCF_002865965.1 Erwinia sp. B116 | reverse complement strand
GGCGGTGGCGGCGGAGCCCAGTCGCTGAGCGCCGCCTCCACCGGCGGGATCAGGCGCATGCCCTGATACAGGCCCAGGCGATAGCGAACGGGTTCGCCCCGGCGCAGCCAGTCATCCAGCAATGCCCCGTCGGCGCGCAGACGCTGCTGTGCCCGTAGTTTTGGTGTTAAAGGTTCGCTGCTGAGGTGGTGATACAGCTTCAGGCGATCGCTGACGCTGTGGATCAGCCGCTGGTTATTGATGTAAGAGGCCAGCATGGCGAGCACCAGAAAAGCGCCGCCGGTCAGCCCGACATAACGCCAGAACACCATCCTGCGGCTGATGCCCCGCTGCCGGGGCAGTGCCGACAGCAGCAGCTCAGGCAGCGGCAAAGGTTCTCCGTCAGACAGAGACCGTTCCGGCTCCAGCGCGGTGATGGCGGCGACATGCTGCTGCCAGAGGTTATTTGCCACGCTGGCGACCGGCAGCATGCAGATCCCCTGCGCACAGGGTTTCATCGCCGGGAGTTCGCCCAGACGTGCGGACAGCAGGCTGTCCACCCTGCTGCTCTGCCACGCCAGAAAGCCGTCCAGCCACAGGGCCTGACTCAGCCGTGACAGACGTCCGGCGGCATCGTCCTCCCGGGTCCATTCGCTCAGGGATACATTTCCCTGCCCTGGCTGATGCACCTGAATGCCTTCCCGGTTGCTGACGGTGGTAAACCAGACCGGCTGCGGATCCGCACTGGCCGCTGGCGGAGAAATCCAGCTGACGGTCCACAGCGGGGGCAGGCCACTCAGCGTGCTGCGGCACTGCACCAGCGCGCGCTGCCAGCCCCGCAGCTGCTGCGTAAATGCATCCGCGGAGAGATGGCTTTCCGGCACAACGGCCAGCAACACCGAAATCTGCGCGGCCTGCGCCGGACGAACCAGGCTCAGATGGCGGACCAGCAGCGGCAGTTGCTCAGCATCCTTAACCCACAGATACCAGCCGTGGCGGGTTTCCCGGTGACGGGTTTCCGGCGCAAACAATGCGGCGTTGTCTCCGCAGGCCAGCACAACGGCCCCGTGGAAATCTTCCGGGGGCAGGCTGTCATCCTGAATATCTCTGAGCGCCGCCGCCCGCCTGCGTGATACCGTTCTCTGTCGCCATAACAACGCGCCACAGGCCAGCAAAACCAGCAGGCTGAGCGTTATCCGGCTGCCCACCGTGAGCGGCCAGAATCCGAAGATTAACCACAGACACAGGATGCCACTCAGGGTGGTCAGCAGGCTCCGGTAATAATCGCGCATCATTTACCCCATGCTGCCCATCTGAGCCACCATCCCGGACAGGGAAGCGGAGAGGAAAAACCAGAGCGCGACCAGCACTACGGCCCCACCAGCCCAGGAGAGCCAGTACCCGCAGCGACCGCTGCGTAAACGGGAAGCCCGGGCCACAATCGGCGCGTCCTGCGCAAGGGTAAACGGCGGAACCCTTTCCCTCAGCGCCCGGATCACATCCTCACGGCGTTCGTCATTTTGCGCGCGATACTGCCCGACAAAACCGAGCTGCAGCGTGCGGTACAGGCACAGCAGTACCGCCTGATCCGGCGCCGTTTCCTTAAGCAGGTTGCGAATACGCTCCCACAACTCCTCGCCCGCATTCAGCGTGCCAAAAAAATGCGCCTGTAACGGGTCACGCCGCCAGGTCAGGTAGCCATCATCCGTCTTACCGCGATTCAGCACGCTTTCATCAAGCAGCGCACACAGGGCATACACCATATGGTCGCGGCTGACCTCGCTGTAGCCCGCATCGGTCAGGGCCGTGCGGGCGTCCTGAACCAGGCGACAGGCGCGACGGTAGAGTTTTCCTCCCTCGCGAACCTCCTGTCCGCCCCGTAGCTGGCTGACCATCAGCCAGCCGGGATAGAAGATGCGTTCGATTTGACTGTGATCGGATGTCTTCATGTGCGCAGTACCGCAAAGAGTTCGAGCTTCACCTCACCGAGTGAACCCGGGGTATAGAACGTGCAGCAGCCCGCTTCCAGCATCGCCCGCGCGGCATCGGTACTCAGATCCAGTGAGAAATACTGGTTTTCCAGACGCAACGGGATGGCTGCCGGAACATGGCTGAGCGGTTTGATGACCATGCCGCTGAGGGCCACGTTAACCACGTCCGAGACATCGTCGAGGCTGCCGGCTTTACACAGCTGTGGGAATTTACTCTGCAGCTCGTGATTCGGCATTGACGAGCGAACCGACAGGTAGAAATCGGCCCCTTCGCGCAGACGGGCGTCATGCAGCGAGCCTCGCCAGATCTGCTCGACATGCTCCAGATAAATGCTGATGACACGGGAGGGCAGGCTGGCTTCCAGCAGCTTATCGAGCAGCGTCAGCAGCGGCGGGAAAACCTGCTCCGGCGCATCATGCTGCCAGGCCGGAATATCCGCGGTGTCATGCTCCAGCGAAAACGTCAGCAGGCTGCCCGCCAGGCGCACCAGCTCCCGGTACAGGAGTTCCGGATGACGCGACGGGGTCTGTAACAGCTCCGCCAGCACCGGCTCAGCGCTGTTCAGGGCATTGAGCAGCCAGAACAGGGACACATCCGCCACCGCGAAGTCCGCCATCCGTTCGTTGCTCTCGCGACGCATCGCCATCAGGCGATGGCGACGTGCCTGCAAACGACTCAGCAGATCGCTTAACCCGGCCACCAGCAGCGGGCTGGCAGACAGGGCGAGTAGCGGCGGAATAAACGACGCGTCGCGGCTCCACTGTCCCTGGGCATTGCGCACCAGACGGGCCACCGGACACGTCAGCCAGGCGCTGTTTTCCTGGGTTGCCAGCCGTAGCGTCATCGCGTGACGAAGAACAGCCAGCTCACCACTTTCGTGACCGGCCAGTTCCTGCACCTCGACGCGTTCCGCTTTCCATCTGCGCGGGCGCTCGCTGTCCTGACCATCATCCAGATTCCCGCCGTTGGCACTCAGCAACGGCAGCGCCAGCAACACCTCGACAGAATCACGGTCTGCGGCCGCAGACAGGTCGCAGACCGGCGGCAGATTGTCTGAACAGTCAGAATCCACCAAGGTACCGTCCGGGAAACGAACCACCATACGAACGGCATTCAGCCGGGAGAGTGCCAGCGCGGCATCGTCAAATTCCGCCGCCAGAACGCCCCACGGGTGAGCAATCCCCATGCGGGCGACGTTTTCCGCTACATAAGCATCCCAGCGGGCCTGTTGCTGGAACTGCTGTGGGGCCAGCATGGCCCCGTCAGTCCATAACGGACGATAAATTTTCATCCCTGTTATCCCGCCTTAGGCTTTCGCTTTCGGCATCTGGGAAACCAGTGACAGGTTGACGTCCATCCCTTCCACCTGGAAATGGGGAATAGCGAACAGCCTGACGCGGAAGAAGCCCGGGTTGTCTTCGATATCTTCGACAATCACTCTGGCATCGCGCAGCGGGTGGGAAGCCTGCAGTTCGTCGCCCGGATCGGTCATTTCCGTTACCAGGCCGCGCACCCAGGTGTTCAGTTCCAGCTCCAGCAGGCGGCGATCCTTGGTGGTACCGATGTTTTCGCGCTGAATCAGCTTCAGATAGTGCGCAATGCGCGACAGCAGAAAGATATACGGCAGACGCGCGTTGATGCGGCTGTTGGCCGTGGCGTCGGCGGTGTCGTACAGCGCCGGTTTCTGCGTCGAGTTAGCGGAGAAGAAGCACGAGTAGTCGCGGTTTTTGTAGTACGACAGCGGGATAAAGCCGAGGTTAGCGAACTCAAATTCGCGGGTCTCCGGGATCATCACTTCAGACGGGATCTTCACCTGGTTGCCGGTGCCGAGGTCGTAAAGATGGATCGGCAGGTCGGTGACTGCGCCCCCCGCCTGCGGGCCGCGGATCTGCACGCACCAGCCGTTACTGATAAAGCTTTTCACCATGTTGGCAGCGAAGGCGAAGGAGGCATTGGTCCACAGGTATTTGTCGTGATCCGGGCCTTTCACTTCTTCCACGTAGTTAAAGCTGCGCACCGGCACGGTATCCGGGCCGTACGGCAGGCGGCCGAGCACGCGTGGCATGGTCAGGCCGATATAACGAGCGTCGTCGGTTTCGCGGAACGATTTCCACTTAAGGTATTCGGCACGGTCGAAGTAGTTGCCGATATCTTTAATCGCCGCCACCTCTTCCATATGGTCTTTCAGGAAGAACTGCGGGCCGGCGGAGCCGATAAAGGGCATGTGCGCGGACGCGGCCACTTTAGAGATATTGCGCAGCAGCGCCACGTCCTGCGCCGAGGCGTCGAATTCGTAAGAGGAGATCAGCGCGCCGATCGGCTCACCGCCCGGGGTGTCGTATTCGGCGATATAGGTGTGTGCGTACAGGCCACTCTGGATAATTTCCGGAGAGTCTTCGAAGTCCTGACGCAGGTCCTCTTTCGATAGATCCAGCACTTCAATCTTCACGTTCTGGCGGAAGTCGGTTTTATCGACCAGCGACTTCAGCCCGCGCCACAGGGACTCGACTTGCTGAAAATCGTCGTGGTGCATCACCGCGTCAAGCTGGCGACTGATCTGCTCATCCAGCTGCGCGATATGGTGGTCCAGCAGGGCTTTATCCAGCTTTTCAACCTGAGAACCGGACTGGTTCAGGCACTCCACCAGCACCTTCATCGCGGCGGTGACGCGCTCGTCGACGCTGGCATCGGACATCGCCTGGCTGTCCTGCCAGATATTCAGGTCGCTGAGGTGCGACACCGGGCTGAGATTGATTTTTTCAAACAGCGAAGCGTAAACGCCGCTTACAGCGGGGCTATCCTGCACGGTGGTGGTGCCGGCAGAGGAGGTTTCATTTTGCACAGACATTAACATTCTCTCTTTATCATTCCATGAATTTTCCCGTCACGCTTCAGGCTGCAGGTGCGCTGGCTGCTCTCGCTCGCCCGCATTACTTACTGAAGTAAGCTCCGCGGAATTCGCTCATTCGCCGCCTTCCTGCAAGCCGAATCGTGTGGGACTATCGTCAGCAATCAGGCCCGTTCAGGGGCCAGGGCAGACAGTTCGCTGCGCAGTTCGTCGCTCAGAGCAGGGTTTTTCAGGATGGTTTCCAGCTCCTTGCGGAAGGTGACGTTATCCAGCAGGTTGGCTTTCAGGTCGCGCAGCAGGTTGCGCATTGCCAGCATCGCTTTGAGCTGCGGGATCTGGCGGGCGACCTGTTCCGGCGAAAAGTCCTTGATATTGCTGAAGGTCAGTCTGACGTTCTCTTCGCTGCCGTCGCCGGCGAGGGTATTTTCTACGGAGATGTTTAATGACGGGGAGAACTCCGCCAGCACGCTGTCGAAGTTGTTTTTGTTGACGTTGACCTTCTCACGCAGGGACAGCGCACGCTGCTCCTGACCGTTGCTGAAGTCGCCGGTGACCAGCAGCTTTAACGGCAGCTCGGTTTTACGGGCCACGCCGCCGGTGTGCAGGTCCAGTTTGATATTGACGCGCGCCTTGGGGATCTCATTTTGATAAGAATTACTCATAGTTACTCCTGTAAAAATGGGCACGGAAAGCAGCATTACGCACACTTTCCCTGTGTGTAGAGGCGCGACTATACCGTAGTCTGACTTATGCGGGCAAAGGGGTAATTTACGAAATGTGATCTGATTTATATAGGAATTTTCTGTAAATTTGAGTTAAGTTACTGAATGAAATGGTTAATGCATGAGCTAAAATAATCTCATAAGGAAATGAACATCCGGATTTTAAGAGTTGCAAAGCCGCCTGTCAGACACGCAAACATTACATAATGATTAACTGTTTCGTTAACTCACTGTCATGTATGTTAATGACTTTCTTGCCGGCGCTGAGGGTCTTAATGGTCGCTGAAAGGCCTTAAAACTGGCAGTAATACATACTGAATACGCCTGTGCAGGAGAGGTTGGCCATGTTGTGACGTTTCGCGCATATCACTTTTCCCTGAAGCAGGAAATGTCGGCGCTGGCCTGGTATCAGCCCTCGTCAGTGGCATAATGTTGAGGTGAGGCAAAGATAGTCGTTACTGATAAGAATTTTCCAGGTTCCCTCTTCCTGAACACCCGCTATCCTGTGTACACTCTGCGTCAGGAAATTTCCTTCGCAGGCACACCGCTCTCCACGGCTTCGCACAGTGCGTAACGCCCCACGAATGTAAAGATATTGCCAATATCGGAATCTGGCTAAACCATCGTCTTAAATGGGTGTCGAACAGTTGTACCGCAATTGAGTCTTTTTTGTGCGTTACCGCCCCTGAACCCCATCAACGTAACCACGAGAAAAAATGAATCAGTCGCAAAAATTCCACAGAGGTTTACTCCATCCCCGCTACTGGCTGACCTGGTTTGGCGTCAGCGTGCTGTTCCTGCTGGTGCAACTGCCCTACCCGCTGCTGTATAAGCTCGGCAACTGGATGGGCCGTACCTCAATGCGCTTCCTGAAACGCCGGGTATCGATTACCCGACGCAACCTGCAGCTCTGTTTCCCGGAGATGGAGAGCGCGCAGCTTGAACGCAGGATAGTGGGTAACTTTGAATCCCTCGGCATGGGCCTGTTGGAAACCGGCATGGCCTGGTTCTGGTCGGATCGTCGCGTAAAGCGCTGGTTCAGCGTCGACGGCCTGCATAATCTGAAAGCCGCGCAGCAGGGCGGACGTGGTGCGTTAATCATCGGCGTACACTTTATGTCGCTGGAGCTGGGTGGCCGCGTTATGGGCCTGTGCCAGCCGATGATGGCGATGTACCGTCCGCACAACAATAAGCTGATGGAGTGGGTACAGACCAAAGGACGCATGCGTTCCAATAAGGCGATGATTAACCGTCGCGACCTGCGCGGTATGGTGCAGGCGCTGAAGCACGGTGAAGCCGTCTGGTTTGCCCCGGATCAGGATTACGGCCCGAAAGGCAGCGTGTTTGCACCGCTGTTTGCGGTACCGGAAGCCGCCACCACCAGCGGTACCTGGATGCTGGCACGCATGGCTAAGCCGGCGATGATCACCGTCGTCCTGATCCGTAAGGATGACGGAAGCGGCTACGAGCTGGTGATCCAGCCAGAGCTGAAAGAGTACCCGATCGACAGCGAACAGCAGGCCGCGGCCTATATGAACCGGGTGATTGAGCGTGAGATCATGCGTGCTCCGGACCAGTATCTGTGGCTGCACCGTCGCTTTAAAACCCGCCCGGTGGGCAACGCTTCGCTGTATTGATTACCCGCCGCCAGCGCCGCCGGGCGCTGGCCTGCTTCTGTGTACCCCCTGCTTTCTGCCTTACATTCTCTGCCCTCAGCGCGCTTGCTTAGTCCTGTTGCTCCTGAACCCTGGCTTCTGCCACACCGCTCACACTAATTCCATATAGTGAAACTGTTTGCACCCTTTGTGATCGCAGGGGGTATTTTCGCCCCACAAGGGTGCGCGATAGTAGCGTAACTTGTAACCCACCCTCGATTATTAGTAAAACTTTCCAGCGAATTCATACCACTGCAAATCTGGCATTTGATTTGCAGTGCAGTGAATGCCTGCGGCTTTCCACAGGCTGCATGCACTACAGCGTGTCATATCCATAACAATACGATTTCGCCACACAGGATGCTCTATGAAAAAAATGATGCTCTCCACTTTGGCCGTTGCGGTAACCCTGTTTGCCGCAGTGAATCAGGCTCATGCTGGCACCACGCTGGATGCGATTAAAAAGAAAGGATTTGTGCAGTGCGGTATCAGCGATGGACTGCCAGGGTTCTCTTACGCTGACTCAACCGGTAAATTTACCGGCATTGACGTTGACGTGTGCCGCGCCACGGCTGCGGCAATTTTCGGCGATGCCGGTAAAGTGAAATACACCCCGCTGACCGCCAAAGAGCGTTTTACCGCCCTGCAGTCCGGTGAAGTGGATATCCTGTCGCGTAACACCACCTGGACCTCTTCGCGCGATGGCGGCATGGGCTTTATCTTCGCCGGCGTGAACTACTACGACGGCATCGGCTTCCTGACCCACCAGAAAGCCGGCCTGAAAAGTGCCAAAGAGCTGGACGGGGCTACGGTCTGTATTCAGGCCGGTACCGATACCGAGCTGAACGTCGCCGACTACTTTAAAGCCAATAAAATGCAGTACACCCCGGTGACCTTCGACCGCTCCGATGAATCCGCGAAAGCGCTGGATACCGGCCGCTGCGATACGCTGGCGTCCGATCAGTCGCAGCTGTATGCGCTGCGCATCAAGCTCGGCAAGCCCGATGAGTTTATCGTGCTGCCGGAAGTGATCTCCAAAGAACCGCTGGGCCCGGTGGTTCGCCGCGGTGATGATGACTGGTACACCATCGTGAAATGGTCGCTGTTTGCCATGCTGAATGCCGAAGAGATGGGCATCACCTCGAAAAATGTCGATCAGATGGCCGCTAAACCGACCACGCCGGATATGGCCCACCTGCTGGGTAGCGAAGGTGACTTCGGTAAAGACCTGAAGCTGGACAACAAGTGGGCTTATCACATCGTGAAGCAGGTCGGTAACTATCAGGAAGTATTTGACCGCAACGTCGGTAAAGACAGCGCGCTGAAAATTGCCCGTGGGCAGAACGCGTTGTGGAACAACGGCGGTATTCAGTACGCGCCCCCAGTACGTTAATTCCCTTTGATTACCGGGCACCGGTCCGCCGGTGCCCTCGGCAGAATTTTCGTCACTGAGGTTGCAACATGTCTCAACGCCCAACCGTTAAAAGGGATTTTTCATTCAGCAATCCTGCGGTTCGCGCCTGGCTTTATCAGCTCGTTGCGGTTATCGCCGTGTTAGCCGTCGCCGGCTATCTGTTTCACAACACCATTATTAATCTCGCCAACCGCGGCATCACCTCAGGCTTTGCTTTTCTCGATCGCAGCGCCGGTTTCGGCATCATTCAGCACCTGATCGACTACAGCGAGGGCGATACGTACGCCAGGGTGTTTCTCGTCGGGCTGACCAATACCCTGCTGGTCTCCGCGCTGTGCATCGTGTTTGCCTCCGTGCTCGGTTTCTTTATCGGCCTGGCGCGCCTGTCGGATAACTGGCTGTTGCGTAAAATTTCGATGGTGTATATCGAAACCTTTCGCAATATCCCGCCGCTGCTGCAGATCTTCTTCTGGTATTTCGCCGTACTGCGCAACCTGCCCGGTCCGCGTCAGGCGCTGAACGCCTTCGATCTCGCTTTTGTCAGCAACCGCGGGCTGTACATTCCATGGCCTGAGTATGCCGCCGGCAGCGGGCCATTTATCGCCGCCGTGCTGGTTGCCGTCGTTGCCAGCTATGCGCTGTTGCGTTACCACCGTCTGCATCAGCGCAAGACCGGCCAGTTGCGACGTACCTGGCCCGTTGCCCTCGGGCTGCTGATCGTGCTGCCGCTGGTCACCAGCCTGTTTGCGGGCAACCCGGTGCACTGGGATGTGCCGCAACTGAGTGGTTTTAACTTTCGCGGCGGCTTCGTGCTGATCCCGGAGCTGGCGGCGCTGACGCTGGCGCTGTCGATTTACACTTCGTCGTTTATTGCTGAAGTGATCCGCGCCGGTATTCAGTCGGTCCCGTACGGCCAGCATGAGGCGGCGCGCTCACTCGGGCTGCCGAATCCGGTGACGCTGCGCCAGGTGATCATTCCGCAGGCGATGCGGGTGATCATCCCGCCGCTCACCAGCCAGTATCTGAATATTGTGAAAAACTCATCGCTGGCAGCGGCCATCGGCTACCCCGATATGGTGTCACTGTTTGCCGGAACCGTGCTGAATCAGACCGGTCAGGCGATTGAAACCATCGCCATCACGATGGGTGTGTATCTGATTATCAGCCTGACGATTTCGCTGTTAATGAATATCTACAACCGCAAAATCGCGCTGATTGAGCGTTAAGAGAACGGGGCAGTTATGACAGTCACTCTGCATGAAACCACACCCGCCGCCGCCGGCACGCTCTCACGTGCGCTGGTCTGGGCGAGAAAAAATCTGTTCTCCAGCTGGGGAAATTCGCTGCTGACCCTTTTCTGCCTGTGGGTGATGTGGTCGCTGATCCCGCCGGCGCTCAACTGGCTGATTTTCCAGGCCAACTGGGTCGGCAGCACCCGGGCAGACTGCAGTAAAGAAGGGGCGTGCTGGGTGTTTATCCACGCGCGCTTTGGCCAGTTTATGTATGGCCTCTATCCGCAGGAGCTGCGCTGGCGCATCAATCTGACGCTGATCATCGGCCTGCTGTCGATTATTCCGATGTTCCTCCGCGCACTGCCGCACCGCGGGCGTTACATCGCCGGCTGGGCGGTGATCTACCCGCTGCTGGTCTGGCTGCTGCTGTATGGCGGCTATTTCGGACTTGAACGCGTAGAGACCCGCCAGTGGGGAGGCCTGACGCTGACGCTGATTATCGCCTCGGTGGGGATTGCCGGCGCGCTGCCGCTCGGTATTCTGCTGGCTTTGGGCCGCCGCTCGCGGATGCCGGTGGTGCGCACCCTTTCAGTGGTGTTTATCGAGTTCTGGCGCGGCGTGCCGCTGATCACCGTGCTGTTTATGTCCTCGGTGATGCTGCCGCTGTTTATGGCGGAGGGCAGCACCATCGATAAGCTGGTGCGCGCGCTGGTCGGGGTGATCCTCTTCCAGTCCGCATACGTGGCGGAAGTGGTGCGGGGCGGGCTGCAGGCGCTGCCCAGGGGGCAATATGAAGCGGCCGAGTCGCTGGGGCTGGGCTACTGGAAAACTCAGGGGCTGGTGATCCTGCCCCAGGCGCTCAAGCTGGTGATCCCCGGCCTGGTCAACACCATTATCGCCCTGTTTAAAGATACCAGTCTGGTGATCATCATCGGCCTGTTCGATCTGTTCAGCAGCGTGCAGCAGGCCACCGTCGATCCCGCCTGGCTGGGAATGTCGACCGAAGGCTATGTCTTTGCCGCACTGATCTACTGGATCTTCTGTTTCAGCATGTCGCGCTACAGCCAGCATCTGGAGAAGCGTTTTCACACCGGGCGTTCGCCACACTGAGGTTTACCATGACAAAAATGATGACGTTTTCTGACGACGCAATGATGATTACGCTCGATAACGTGAACAAATGGTACGGGCAGTTTCACGTGCTGAAAAATATTAATCTGCAGGTGAAGCCCCGTGAGCGCATCGTCCTCTGTGGACCTTCCGGCTCCGGTAAGTCCACCACCATTCGCTGTATTAACCACCTGGAAGAGCATCAGCAGGGGCGGATTGTGGTGGACGGCACGCTGTTAAATGACGATCTGCGCAACATTGAACGCGTGCGCACCGAGGTGGGCATGGTGTTTCAGCACTTCAATCTGTTCCCGCACCTCAGCGTGCTGCAGAACTGCACCCTGGCACCGATCTGGGTGCGCAAAACCTCGAAAAAAGAGGCGGAAGCCTTAGCCATGCACTACCTCGAACGAGTGCGTATCGCCGAGCACGCGCATAAGTTTCCCGGCCAGCTCTCCGGCGGGCAGCAGCAGCGCGTGGCGATAGCACGCTCGCTGTGCATGAAACCCAAGATCATGCTGTTTGATGAACCGACCTCTGCGCTGGACCCGGAGATGGTGAAGGAGGTGCTGGATACCATGATTGGGCTGGCGGAGGATGGAATGACTATGCTTTGCGTGACCCATGAAATGGGCTTCGCCCGCACCGTTGCCGACCGGGTGATCTTTATGGATCGCGGGGAGATCGTAGAGGAAGCACCACCGCAGCAATTTTTCTCCAACCCGCAGTCTGAACGCACTCGCGCCTTCCTTTCCCAGGTCATCCATTGAGCCCTGTCGCAGGTTAGCGCTGCTGAACATGCCGCCCGGCGACGGGCGGCATGCTCTGCTCCTCCTGAATACCCAGCAGCTTAGTCAGTAATCCCTTCAGCGCCTCTGTCAGGGTCAGTATGTTACGGGCCACAGAGCGGACATCAGCGTCACGCCTCTTTGAACACGGTATACGAAAACGTGCGCCAGCAGGTGCTGGAGAACGGGTAACGGGTAACGGGTAACGGCGTTATTCGGATTATGTTTTCTTCATGATATTGCGGCTATCCGCCATGCTTTTTTAATACCTGCATCCTGTCGATCGCCTGGATTTTATTCTTTTTTTGCTGTTTTTAGCAGCCGTTTTACCGTTTTTAAGTGCTGAAAACGCAAAAAAGCCCCGTGCTTTCGCACGGGGCTTCTTTACTTGTTTGATGCCTGGCAGTTCCCTACTCTCGCATGGGGAGACCCCACACTACCATCGGCGCTACGGCGTTTCAC
>NZ_JRZZ01000066.1:0-13468 GCF_002865965.1 Erwinia sp. B116 | reverse complement strand
TAAGCCGTTGCACGTCTTCCGCCAGCCATCAGCACCGGGGGTAAAGCCTGCTGCCTGCATAAAGGCGGAAATTACCTCCGGGTCTGATGAACCATCCTGCGCCACCCACCACCGTGTAACCTGCGGGTTATGCGCCAGCACCTCTTCCAGCAGGTAGAGCCCGACGCCTCGCCGGCGGGTCACTTCGCGGACTTCCAGCTGCGTCAGCCGCCCGTGTGCACCGTCGATCCCGACCTGCACCGCCGCCAGCAGCCGATCGTTAAATTTTGCCGCATAGAGCAGCCGCTCGCTGCTCAGCTGTTGCACCAGCGGGTTGAGTTCGGCCCGGGGCCAGATTTTGCCCAGATCGATATAGTCCTGGGCAGAGAGCTGTTGCAGGCGGATGACGGAAAGTTTCATCAAATGAATCCATACGGGGGAAAGGCATATTGTAGCGAAGTCGACCATACTCAGTGCGATAAGATTTTTGCGCAAAAACGAGGCGATCGGTGCCTGATTTGTGCAGTATCCAGGGTAATCCGGTCTCTGGTTGCGTTCTGACCAGCATAATATCCTGGATTGTTGTCTGAAATGCCACCGTTCATGCCAGTTAATTGTTCTGGCAATCCCACCATTTACTGAATATGTCGGTTGATTTACAGCAGAATATTCCTGTTTAATAACCTGAAATTTAAAGCGTTATTCATAAAAACTGTCGGGAATTGGCCTAACTCTTTCTTACTCAAAGCGTTTTCGCAGATTCACCGGCAAATAATACCCGAAGTCCGCACGCTGCGGATGAAGGGAGCAACCACAACAGATGGGGTAGTTCGGATGAAAATCAGTAAAGGTCGCGCGTTGCTGGCTGGCTGTATGGCCCTGGCATTAAGCCACGCTGCATCAGCAGCAGATATCAAAGTCGCTATCGTCGGTGCCATGTCCGGCCCGGTGGCGCAGTATGGTGATATGGAGTTTACCGGAGCCAAACAGGCGATTGCTGACATCAATGCCAAAGGCGGCGTTAACGGCAATAAGCTGGTCGGCGTGGAGTACGATGACGCCTGCGATCCAAAACAGGCGGTCGCGGTCGCCAACAAGGTGATCAACGACGGCATCCGTTATGTGATCGGCCATCTGTGCTCCTCCTCTACCCAGCCGGCATCAGACATCTATGAAGATGAAGGCGTGATCATGATTACCCCGGCGGCCACCGCACCGGACCTGACCACCCGTGGCTACAAGCTGATTATGCGCACCACCGGCCTGGACTCCGATCAGGGCCCGACCGCCGCGAACTATATTCTCAGCGCGATCAAACCGCAGCGCATTGCGGTGATCCACGACAAGCAGCAGTACGGTGAAGGCCTGGCGCGATCCGTGCAGGAGAGCCTGAAAAAATCCGGCGGCAACGTGGTGCTGTTTGAAGGCGTCACCGCCGGTGATAAAGACTTCTCCACCCTGGTGGCGCGTCTGAAGAAAGAGAACATCGATTTCGTCTACTTCGGCGGCTACTATCCGGAGATGGGCCAGATCCTGCGCCAGGCGCGTGCGGCCGGCCTGAAAACCCAGTTTATGGGTCCGGAAGGCGTGGGTAACTCCTCACTGTCTAACATTGCCGGTGCGGCTTCTGAAGGTATGCTGGTGACGCTGCCGAAGCGTTACGATCAGGTGCCTGCCAACAAAGCCATCGTTGATGCGCTGAAGGCGAAGAAACTGGACCCAACCGGCCCGTTCGTCTGGACCACCTACGCGGCGCTGCAGTCGCTGGCGGCCGGTATGGAACGCAGCAAGAGTGAGGAGCCGGCAGACATCGTTAAGAACCTGAAAGAGGGTGCCGCTGTTCCAACCGTGATGGGCGACCTGAACTGGAACGCGCAGGGCGACCTGAAAGGCTTTGAGTTCGGTATCTTCCAGTGGCACGCCGACGGTTCATCCACCGCGGTGAAATAAACCGCCGGTTCCGGCCCGCTGGGGATTGGTCAGCGCGCCGGATCGCGCTGGTCGCATCCAACTGGCCTGCGACAATAACGCCTGGCAGGCTTTGCCAGGCGTTGATGTATTCAGCGCAGGACAATTTGTAAGGTATTAAGGTATGTCTGAGCAGTTTCTCTATTTCCTGCAGCAAATGTTCAACGGCGTGACGTTGGGCAGTACGTATGCACTGATCGCCATCGGCTACACCATGGTCTACGGCATTATCGGCATGATTAACTTTGCCCACGGCGAAGTCTATATGATCGGCAGCTACGTCTCGTTTATCGTTATCGCCGCGCTGATGATGGTCGGTATCGACGTCAGCTGGGTGCTGATCGGTGCGGGCTTTGTCGTTGCGGTGGTGATTGCCTCCTGCTACGGCTGGAGCATTGAGCGCGTGGCCTACCGGCCGGTGCGCTCCTCCAAGCGCCTGATCGCGCTGATCTCCGCCATCGGGATGTCGATCTTCCTGCAAAACTACGTCAGCCTGACCCAGGGCTCGCGCGACCTCGCGCTGCCAAGCCTGGTGACCGGGCAGTGGACGCTGGGTGAAAGCAACGGCTTTGCCGCCACTATCTCCACCATGCAGATCGTCATCTGGGCGGTGACCTTCCTGTCGATGCTGGCGCTGACGCTGTTTATCCGCTATTCCCGCATGGGCCGCGCCTGCCGCGCCTGTGCTGAAGACCTGAAGATGGCCAGCCTGCTGGGCATTAACACCGACCGGGTGATCTCGCTGACCTTTGTGATTGGCGCGGCGATGGCCGCGGTGGCGGGCGTGCTGCTCGGCCAGTTCTACGGCGTGATCAACCCCTATATCGGCTTTATGGCCGGCATGAAGGCGTTTACCGCCGCGGTACTCGGCGGCATCGGCAGCATTCCGGGGGCGATGGTCGGTGGCCTGATCCTCGGCATCGCCGAAGCGCTGACCTCGGCCTACCTGAGCACTGAATATAAAGACGTGGTCTCCTTTGCGCTGCTGATCGTGGTGCTGCTGGTGATGCCGACCGGTATCCTTGGCCGCCCGGAGGTTGAGAAAGTATGAAGAAGCTCAACCTGGTTAATGCGTTTGTCTCAGCCCTGATGCTGCTGGTGCTGGCCGCGTTCTTTATGGGTATGCGGCTCAACCTCGACGGCACGCGTCTGGTGGTCAGCAACGCCGGTGAGGTGCGCTGGAACTGGATCGCCGTCGGCTGTGGCGTGGTGTTTCTGTTTCAGATGCTGCGCCCGCTGGTGCAGAGCGGCCTGAAAAAAGTCAGCGGCCCGTCGCTGGTGCTGCCCGGCATTGACGGTTCCACGACGAAGCAGAAGCTGTTTCTGCTGGCGCTGATCGTTGCGGCGGCCGCGTGGCCGTTCCTGGTGTCGCGCGGTACGGTGGATATCGCCACCCTGACGCTGATCTACGTGATGCTCGGCCTCGGCCTGAACGTGGTGGTCGGGCTGTCCGGCCTGCTGGTGCTCGGCTACGGCGGCTTCTACGCCATCGGTGCCTACACCTTCGCGCTGCTCAACCACTATTACGGTCTTGGCTTCTGGCAGTCGCTGCCGCTGGCCGGGCTGGTGGCCGCCGGCTTTGGCCTGCTGCTCGGCTTCCCGGTGCTGCGCCTGCGCGGGGATTACCTGGCGATTGTGACGCTCGGCTTCGGTGAAATCGTGCGTATCCTGCTGCTCAACAACACTGAAATCACCGGTGGCCCGAACGGTATCAGCCAGATCCCGAAACCGTCGTTCTTTGGTCTGGAGTTTGGCCGCACCGCACGCGAAGGCGGCTGGGGCACCTTCCACGAGTTCTTTGGCCTGAAGTATGACCCGGGCGACCGCATTATCTTCCTCTATCTGGTGGCGCTGCTGCTGGTGGTCGTCACCCTGTTTGTGATTAACCGTCTGCTGCGTATGCCGCTGGGCCGCGCCTGGGAAGCGCTGCGTGAAGATGAGATTGCCTGCCGTTCGCTGGGCCTCAGCCCGACGCGCATCAAGCTGACCGCCTTCACCATCAGCGCCGCCTTTGCCGGGTTTGCCGGCTGTCTGTTTGCCGCGCGTCAGGGCTTTGTCAGCCCGGAGTCCTTCACCTTTGCCGAGTCAGCGTTTGTGCTGGCCATCGTGGTGCTGGGCGGGATGGGCTCGCAGTTTGCGGTGATCCTCGCGGCAATTTTGCTGGTGGTTTCGCGCGAGCTGATGCGTGACCTCAATGAGTACAGCATGCTGGTGCTCGGGGGGCTGATGGTGCTGATGATGATCTGGCGTCCGCAGGGTCTGCTGCCGATGAAACGTCCGCACCTGAAGTTGAAGTCAGCGGAAAAAGGAGAGCAGGCATGAAGCCTTTGTTAGCAGTCAACGGCCTGATGATGCGCTTCGGCGGTCTGCTGGCGGTAAATAACGTTGAGCTGGAGCTGCGCCCGCAGGAGATCGTTTCGCTGATCGGCCCGAACGGCGCCGGTAAAACCACGGTGTTTAACTGCCTGACCGGTTTCTATAAGCCAACCGGTGGCTCGATTATGCTGGGTGACAAACAGCTGGCCGGCCTGCCTGGCCAGCAGATCGCCCGTATGGGCATCGTGCGTACCTTCCAGCACGTGCGCCTGTTCCGCGAGATGACGGTGATTGAAAACCTGCTGGTTGCCCAGCATCAGCACCTGCAGAGCGGAGTGTTCTCCGGCCTGCTGAAAACCCCGGCCTTCCGCCGGGCGGAAAGCGAGGCGCTGGATCGTGCCGCCACCTGGCTGAAGCGCGTCGGGCTGCTGGAGCTGGCCAACCGCCAGGCCGGCAACCTCGCCTACGGCCAGCAGCGCCGGCTGGAGATCGCCCGCTGTATGGTGACCCGTCCGGAAATTCTGATGCTGGATGAACCGGCGGCCGGTCTTAACCCGAAAGAGACCCACGAGCTGGACGAGCTGATCGCCGAACTGCGCGGGGAACATAAGGTCTCGGTACTGTTGATTGAACACGATATGAAACTGGTGATGGGCATTTCCGATCGCATCTACGTGGTGAACCAGGGCACGCCGCTGGCCAACGGCACGCCGGACGAGATCCGCAATAACCCGGACGTGATCCGCGCTTACCTCGGGGAGGCTTAAGATGAGTAACCCAATGCTGTCCCTGAACAATATCAGCACCCACTACGGTAAAATCCAGGCGCTGCACAACGTCAGCCTGCACATCAATCAGGGCGAAATCGTCACCCTGATCGGGGCCAACGGGGCGGGGAAAACCACCATCCTCGGCACCCTGTGCGGCGAACCGCGTGCTACCCAGGGCACCATCACCTTCGACGGCAAGGATATTACCGACTGGCAGACGGCGCGGATTATGCGCGAAGCGATCGCCATCGTGCCGGAAGGGCGCCGCGTGTTTTCACGCATGACGGTGGAAGAGAACCTGGCGATGGGCGGTTTCTTTGCCGAGCGCCAGCAGTATCAGCAGCGCATTAAGCGCGTTTACGAACTGTTTCCGCGCCTGTGGGAGCGTCGCGTGCAGCGTGCCGGCACCATGTCCGGCGGCGAGCAGCAGATGCTGGCGATTGGCCGTGCGCTGATGAGCCAGCCGCGCCTGCTGCTGCTGGACGAACCCTCGCTGGGGCTGGCACCGATCATCATTCAGCAGATTTTCGATACCATCGAACAGCTGCGTCAGGAAGGCATGACCATTTTCCTCGTGGAGCAGAATGCTAACCAGGCGCTGAAGCTGGCCGACCGTGGCTACGTGCTCGAAAACGGTCACGTGGTGCTCGAAGACACCGGTGACGCGCTGCTGGCCAATGAGGCGGTGCGCAGCGCCTACCTTGGCGGCTAACTGACTGCGGGCAGCCGCTCTGGCTGCCCCTTTTTGTGCCGATCGTGCGCACATCTTCGTTTTAATTCTGTGATCGTCCTCTCTCCGCTATTGCGTAAAGTTGTTACTCTCGTCCCAGTTTTGTAGTCCCACGCCGACTTTCCCGTCATCCGCCCGTCACATTTCTGACATATATCTATTATTAATCTGTCATTCAGCCGTGGCATGTTACTTGCCGACTCACACAGTGCGCGGAATCGCGCATCATTAAAACGGGCACAGGAAACCGATATGTCATCTACCGCATTCCGTCGTACCGCACTCAGCCTCGTGCTGGGTCTGACCTTTAGCGGCAGCGCACTGGCTGCTACCGAAATTCCGTTCTGGCACTCGATGGAAGGCGAGCTGGGCGTTGAGGTGGACTCACTGGCTAAGCGTTTTAATGAAACGCACCCGGATTACAAAATCGTACCGGCCTACAAGGGCAACTACGAGCAGAGCCTGGCCGCCGGCATCGCCGCCGTGCGCACCGGCAAAGCCCCGGCGCTGCTGCAGGTGTACGAAGTGGGTACGGCAACCATGATGGCCTCAAAAGCGATTGTGCCGGTGCACGAGGTGTTTAAAAATGCCGGCATCGCTATGGATGCGAAGCAGTTCGTACCGGCGGTGGCGGGTTACTACAGCGACAGCAACGGCCAGCTGATTTCTCAGCCGTTCAACAGCTCCACTCCGGTGCTGTACTACAACAAAGATGCCTTCAAAAAAGCCGGCCTGAACCCGGACCAGCCGCCAAAAACCTGGCAGGAGCTGGCGAAAGACACCGACGCGCTGCGTAAAGCGGGCATGAGCTGCGGCTACGCCAGCGGCTGGCAGGGCTGGATCCAGATTGAGAACTTCAGCGCCTGGCACGGTCTGCCGGTGGCGACCAAAAACAACGGCTTCGACGGTACCGACGCGGTGCTTGAGTTCAACAAGCCGGTGCAGGTGCGCCATATCCAGCTGCTGGAGGATCTGAACAAGAAGGGTGATTTCACCTACTTCGGCCGTAAAGACGAGTCGACGTCCAAGTTCTATAACGGCGACTGCGCTATCACCACCGCCTCGTCCGGTTCGCTGGCCGACATCCGCAAGTATGCCAAATTCAACTTCGGCGTCGGTATGATGCCGTACGATGAGACCGTACCGAACGCGCCGCAGAACGCCATTATCGGCGGAGCCAGCCTGTGGGTGATGAAGGGCAAAGACGCGGCGACCTACAAGGGCGCGGCCGAGTTTATGCAGTTCCTGGCTACCCCGGAAATCGCCGCCGAGTGGCACCAGAAAACCGGCTACCTGCCGATCACTACCGCCGCCTATGAGCTGACCAAACAGCAGGGCTTCTACGACAAGAACCCGGGTGCCGATACCGCCACCCGTCAGATGCTGAACAAAGATCCGCTGCCGTTCACCAAAGGCATGCGTCTGGGCAATATGCCGCAGATCCGTACCATCGTGGACGAAGAGCTGGAAGGCGTATGGACCGGCAAGCAGACCCCGCAGGCTGCGCTGGATAACGCCGTGAAGCGTGGTAATGAGCTGCTGCGCCGTTTCGAACAGCAGACGAAGTAAGTATTCGCTGGGGCCGGAGCAATCCGGCTAACGGGCGGCAGCAATGCCGCCCGATGTGCTTTTCGGAGTTCAACTATGTCCCAACCCCGTCCCGTTTTCCGCACCAGCGCGCTACCCTATCTGTTAGTGCTGCCGCAGCTGCTGATTACCGCGATCTTCTTTCTCTGGCCGGCCGGCGAGGCGCTGTGGTACTCGCTGCAGAACCTCGATCCGTTCGGCATCTCCAGCACCTTCGTCGGGCTGGAGAACTTTAAACGGCTGTTCAGCGACCCGTACTACCTTGAGTCCTTCTGGACCACCATCAAGTTCAGCGGGCTGGTTACCGTCTGCGGTATGACCTTCTCGCTGCTGCTGGCGGCGCTGGTCGATCACGTCGTACGGCTGAAAAAACTCTACCAGACCCTGCTGCTGCTGCCCTATGCGGTGGCACCGGTGGTGGCGGCGGTATTGTGGATGTTCCTGTTTAACCCCGGCCTCGGCCTGTTCAGCCACCTGCTGAACCAGTGGGGCTACAACTGGAACTACGCGCAGAACAGCGGCCAGGCGATGTTTCTGATCGTTCTGGCGTCGATCTGGCAGCAGATGAGCTACAACTTCCTGTTCTTCTTCGCCGCGCTGCAGTCGATCCCGAAATCGCTGGTGGAAGCCGCCGCTATCGACGGTGCCGGTCCGGTACGGCGTTTCTTCTGCCTGTCGCTGCCGCTGATTACCCCGGTGAGCTTCTTCCTGCTGGTGATTAACCTGGTCTACGCCTTCTTCGACACCTTCCCGGTGATCGATGCCGCCACCGGCGGCGGTCCGGTGCAGGCCACCACCACGCTGATCTACAAAATTTACCGTGAAGGCTTTGCCGGCCTCGATCTCTCCTCGTCTGCGGCGCAGTCGGTGGTGCTGATGCTGCTGGTGATCGTGCTGACGGTGATTCAGTTCCGCTTTGTTGAGCGTAAGGTGCGTTACCAATGATTGAGAACCGACGCGGGCTGGATATCTTCAGCCACACGCTGCTGATCTTAGGCGTGCTGACCATCCTGTTTCCGCTCTACGTGGCCTTTGTCGCCGCGACGCTGGACAACGACGCGGTATATCAGGTGCCGATGACGCTGATCCCGGGCAGCCACCTGTGGGAGAATATCAGTAAGATCTGGGTGCACGGGGTGAACGGCAACGGCCCGGCATTCAGTATGATGATGCTGAACAGCCTGCTGATGGCGCTGGCGATCACCGTCGGCAAAATCAGCGTTTCGATTCTCTCCGCCTTTGCGCTGGTGTGGTATCGCTTCCCGCTGCGTAACCTGTTCTTCTGGATGATCTTCGTCACTCTGATGCTGCCGGTGGAAGTGCGTATCTTCCCTACCGTGCAGGTGATCGCCGACCTGAATATGCTCGACAGCTACAGCGGCCTGACCCTGCCGCTGATGGCCTCGGCCACCGCCACCTTCCTGTTCCGCCAGTTCTTTATGTCGCTGCCGGATGAGCTGATGGAGGCAGCACGCATTGACGGCGCCAGCGCGCTGCGCTTCTTCCGCGACATCGTGCTGCCATTGTCAAAAACCAACCTGGCGGCGCTGTTTGTCATCACCTTTATCTACGGCTGGAACCAGTATCTGTGGCCGCTGCTGGTGGTGGACAGCGCCTCGCTGAGCACCGCCGTGGCGGGGATTAAAAGCATGATTAATACCAGCGGGTCGCCGACCCAGTGGAATGAAGTGATGGCAGCAATGCTGCTGACGTTGATCCCGCCGGTGATCATTGTTCTGGTTATGCAGCGCGCCTTTGTGCGTGGTCTGGTTGAGAGTGAGAAATAACGTATGGCAGGGGTAAGACTTCAGGCAGTAACCAAATCCTATGACGGCAAAATTCAGATCATTCAGCCGCTGGACGTCACCATCCAGGACGGCGAGTTTATGGTGATGGTCGGGCCGTCCGGCTGTGGCAAATCGACGCTGCTGCGCATGGTCGCCGGGCTGGAGCGGGTGACCAGCGGCGATATCTGGATTGATTCGCGACGGGTCACCGATGAAGAGCCGAAAGATCGCGGCATCGCGATGGTGTTTCAGAACTACGCGCTCTATCCGCATATGAGCGTGGAAGAGAATATGGCCTGGGGGCTGAAGATCCGCGGCATGGGCAAGGCGCAGATCCGCGAGAAAGTGCTGGAAGCCGCGCGCAGCCTTGAGCTGGAGGCACTGCTGCAGCGCCGCCCGCGCGAGCTGTCCGGCGGCCAGCGCCAGCGCGTGGCGATGGGGCGTGCCATCGTGCGTGAACCGGCGGTATTCCTGTTTGATGAGCCGTTATCCAACCTTGACGCCCGCCTGCGGGTGCAGATGCGCCTTGAGCTGCAGCAGCTGCACCGCCGCCTGAACACCACCAGCCTGTACGTGACCCACGATCAGGTTGAAGCAATGACCCTTGCCCAGCGGGTGATGGTGATGAACAAAGGCGTGCTGGAGCAGCTGGGCACGCCGGTGGAGATCTACGAGCGCCCGGCCACCCGATTTGTCGCCAGCTTTATCGGCGCCCCGGCGATGAACCTGCTGGACGGTCAGCTGAGCGATGACGGCCTGAGTTTTGCCCTTAAGGGCGGTTTCAGCCTGCCGCTGGGGTCGCTGGAGGCCAGTGCCGCCCGCCGGGCGTTGACCGTTGGGGTAAGGCCGGAGCATATTGACGTCTCAACGCAGCAGGAAGGCGGTATTCCGCTGGTGGTGGAAACGCTGGAGATGCTCGGTGCTGACAACCTGGCGCACGGCCGCTGGGGCAGCAGTAAAATGGTGGTACGCCTGCCGCACTCGGTGCGTCCGAAACCGGGGACTACACTGTGGCTTCGCCTGTCGCCGCAGTCGTGCCACTACTTTGACGCCAACGGACAACGGATAGAATGATATGAATAACTGGCCTTATCCTCCGATCGTCGCCCATCGCGGCGGCGGCAAGCTGGCTCCGGAGAACACGCTGGCAGCGATTGACCTCGGTGCCCGGCTCGGGCATCGGATGATTGAATTTGACGCCAAGCTGTCGCAGGACGGTGAAATTTTCCTGCTGCATGACGACACGCTGGACCGCACCAGCAACGGCTGGGGCATCGCCGGCGAGCTGCCGTGGGAAAAACTGCTGCAGCTCGATGCTGGCGAGTGGTTCAGCGGCGCGTTTGCCGGTGAGCGGCTACCGACGTTGTCGCAGGTCGCTGACCGCTGCCGTCAGCATCAGATCGCGGCGAATATCGAGATTAAGCCGACATCCGGCCACGACGTGATCACCGGCCGGGCGATTGCGCTGGCGGCACGCCAGCTGTGGCAGGGGCAGACGTTACCGCTGCTGTCATCCTTCTCATACCGCGCGCTGGAAGCGGCGATGGAGGCGGCACCGGAGCTGCCGCGCGGGCTGTTGCTTGACGAGTGGGATGAGAACTGGCCGGAGATGACCCGGGCGCTGGAGTGCGTATCCATTCACCTCAATCACAAGCTGCTGGATGCCGAACGGGTGGCGCTGCTGAAGCAGGCCGGGCTGCGTATTCTGGTCTATACCGTCAACAAACCGGAGCGGGCGCGCCAGCTGCTGCAGTGGGGCGTGGACGCCATCTGCACCGACCGCATTGATATTATTGCTGCGGATTTCGTCTGATACGGGCAACTGGCCTGGCAGACGCGATCTCTGGTGACGGCGGGTTTGCAGCCTGCTGCGTTATCTGTGCCGGGCAGGCTGCCCCCGTCGCGATCTGCCGCGAATCAATATTTGCCTGCGCCACCAGTCTGCTGCTGCCCCGGCTGGGATTTGATTACCCGCTGCGAGGCGCTGTCGCGCTGCTCCTGAATCTTACGCTGCAGATCCTGCTGCTGGCGTTGCTGATCCTGTTGCAGCTTCAGCTTCTGCTGCGACTGCTGATTCTGCATGCTTTGCTGCACGTTGCGGGTGCTCGGATTGTAGCCGGGCTGGTTCGGGTTATTGCTGTTGTTTAACATGTTCGCCATCCCGCTCAGCGGCACGACAGCGGCAAAAATCACTAACCATTTCGTTGTCATCTTCATTGGGATTCCTCCGTGTTACTCGCTTAATTTTATGTTATCCGCCGGGAAGAGGCTCCAGGAGTGCTCCTGAATTACGCTAATGTTCGCGAGACGTCCATTTATGTGCTTAGTTATCAATGGCAAACCCAACGTAAATAACATTAAAGGATGTAACAATGGACAGAAAAGTTAGCTTCAGGCGGCTGTCAGGGTCGTTGCTGGCCGGTTTACTGCTGTGGCAGGGGGCGGTGGCGGCACCGACCGCGCCGCCGGTTTCCTACGGCGTCAGCGCCGATACTTTTCACCCGGTGCGGGCGCAGCACGGCATGGTGGCCTCGGTAGATGCCACGGCGACTAACGTGGGGGTGAAGATTTTAGAGCAGGGCGGTAACGCGGTGGATGCGGCGGTGGCGGTGGGTTTTGCGCTGGCGGTGACGCACCCGCAGGCGGGTAATATCGGCGGCGGTGGCTTTATGATGCTGCGCACCGCGGCCGGTAACACCACCGCCATCGATTTCCGCGAGATGGCACCGGTGCGCGCCAGCCGCGACATGTTCCTCGGCGCAGACGGCAACGCCGACAGTAAAAAATCGCTGACCTCGCACCTGGCGTCCGGCGTGCCGGGCACGGTGGCCGGTTTTGCGCTGGCAAATAAAGAGTACGGTACGCTGCCGCTCAGCGCCCTGATTAAACCGGCGCTGGAGCTGGCGCGTCAGGGTATCGTGGTCAATGATTCGCTGGCCGATGACCTTAATTTGTACGGTAAAGAGGTGCTGCTTAACCACCCAAACAGTAAGGCGATCTTCTTTAAAGCGGACGGTACGCCGTATCTGAAAGGCGAAACGCTGGTGCAGAAGCGGCTGGCGCACAGCCTGGAGCTGATTGCAAAGCAGGGGCCGGACGCATTCTATAAGGGTGAGATTGCCGATCAGATCGCCGCAGAGATGGCGGAGCACGGCGGGCTGATTAGCAAGACTGACCTGGCGAATTATCGCGCGGTGGAGCGTAAGCCGGTCAGCGGCACCTATCGCGGCTACGAGGTGTTCTCAATGCCGCCGCCGTCTTCCGGCGGTATTCATATCGTGCAGATCCTCAATATCCTGGAAAACTTTGATCTGGCGAAGATGGGCTTTGGCAGCGCCGATGCGATTCAGGTGATGGCCGAGGCGGAGAAGTACGCCTATGCCGACCGTTCCGAGTACCTTGGCGATCCGGAGTTTGTAAAGGTGCCGACCCAGGCGCTGACCAGCAAGGCCTACGCTAAGTCGCTGGCGCAGCAGATCGATCTGGCGAAGGCGCGGCCGTCGTCTGAGATCAAGCCGGGCAAGCTGGCACCTTATGAGAGTGACCAGACCACCCACTTCTCGGTGGTGGATAAGGACGGCAACGCGGTGGCGGTGACCTATACGCTGAACACCAACTTCGGCAGCGGTATTGTGGCGGGTGACAGCGGCATTCTGCTGAACAATCAGATGGACGATTTCTCCGCCAAGCCGGGCACGCCGAACGTTTACGGGCTGGTCGGTGGGGAAGCCAACGCGGTGCAGCCGCATAAGCGTCCGCTGTCGTCGATGTCACCGACAATTGTGGCTAAAGACGGTAAGACCTGGCTGGTGACCGGCAGTCCGGGCGGCAGCCGTATTATCACGACCGTGCTGCAGATGGTGGTGAACAGCGTCGATTTCGGGATGAACGTGGCGGAAGCGACCAGCGCGCCGCGCTTCCATCATCAGTGGCTGCCGGATCAGCTGCGCGTGGAGAAGGGTTTTAGTCCGGATACGCTGAAGCTGCTGGCGGAGAAGGGGCAGAATGTGAAGGTGCAGTCGGCGATGGGCAGCACCCAGAGCATTATGCTGGGGCCGGACGGCACGCGTTACGGTGCGTCTGACCCGCGTACGCCGGATGATTTAACGGCGGGGTACTGACGGGCAGGGCGAGTCGCGTTGGGGCCAGGTGCCTGGCTGAGCACGGTGCGGCTTTGGGGCCGGGCCGCTGCGGGTTCGGGTGCCGGGCTTATCGGGGTGTGGCTTTGGGGCCGGGTCGCTGCGGGTTCGGGTGTCTGGCTTATCGGGGTGTGGCTTTGGGGCCGGGCCGCTGCGGGTTCGGGTGCCGGGCTTATCGGGGTGTGGCTTTGG
>NZ_JRZZ01000065.1:12590-13510 GCF_002865965.1 Erwinia sp. B116 | reverse complement strand
TGCGGGGGCGGTTCAGGGCGGAAGCCGTAGCGGTTGCCGAGCGGGATGCCCTCAAAGGCGGTTTCAAAGCTGCGGTCGCGCCGTGCGGTACAGGTGATGGCGGTGACCAGCACGCCGCTGCGGAACACCCCGCTGACCTCCTCACCGCCGCTGACCGTCAGCTCGCAGCCGCAGGTCAGTTGCGGGCAGGTGGTGAGTGCGGAGACCCGCGCCTGGCCGTTCAGGTAGCGCTCGTGGCGCAGGCGGGCGTGGAACGCGCCGCTCTCGGGTTCCGGATGGGAGCTGTAGCCGTCGCCCGGCGTCAGCCAGTTGTCGGCCCAGTGGTAAGACTCGCCGTAGGTGGTGTCGTCGCCGCCGGTGACGTCCGCCTGCACGTTCATATCCTCCAGGGCGTTGCGGTAGTTATAGTCGCGCCCGCTGACGCTTTTCTCCACCACCGCAAAGCGGCTGGCGAAGCCCCACGCGCAATCCGTGGCGGCATCGTGCATGCCGGAGGGCGGTACGGCGGGCAGCGTCAGCCCTTTAACGTGGCCCTGCTTACCGTCGTAAAACTCCACCACGTCAATATGCAGGCGGGCGTCGGGGGTGAAGCGGAACCAGATGCCGACCTCCCCCAGCAGGCGGGTGATAAACGTCAGGTCATCCTCGCCGTACTGCATCACCTGCTCGCGCGGCGGGTAGGCGTTGTTGAGGGTGAAGACAAAGTCCTGGCCGCGCATCCCGTGGCGCTCGCGCAGGATTTTCTCCACGATCTGCGGCACCGACATCTGCTGGTAAATGGCGTTCTGGCGGCTGCGCGACAGCAGGGTGAGGCGCGGCTGCAGGGTAACGGCGTAGTGGGTCTGGTCGGCGGAGGTGCCGAAACGTTCGAAACCGGTGATCACGCCCTGCACCATGCGCACCGGCTGCTGCACCTTTAT
>NZ_JRZZ01000065.1:0-12522 GCF_002865965.1 Erwinia sp. B116 | reverse complement strand
GGGGTCGGCGCTGGTGAACTCAATGCGCCAGCGGAACGGCTCGCTCAGGCGCTCTTCGCCGCTAAACGCCAGCACGTCGGGCTGCGCGTCGCAGCCGCGCACCGCCAGCAGATGGTGGCTGTGGCTGAAAAAAGAGACCGGGTTGCTGCTCATGATGATGTCCTTATGTTTTGCTGCCGGAAGTCAGTGACAGACACGCTACCGCCCTTCGCTGTAAACCCGAGCGCGCGGGTCGACGGCAGGCTTCCCATTTTCTTACTTATATGCCCCCCATTGAGGTCAGATCAAACATTTACATGTGCTTCTCTAATCTCACTATAAGAAGAAATATTAATTTTTATTCCTTTAAAAATGGTGTTAGAAGCAAGTATTAAGCACACTTTTTTTACGTGTACACTGGTGACTATATAGTGAGCAGAACAACATAATCAATATGCAAATTGATAGAATGTGATCTGATTTATATAGGAATTATCTTACATTCGGGGTATGCAGATTGAGAAAAACAGAGAGTCGGCCAACTGAATAAATCTGAAAAATGAACAAAGAGAGCTGCTCAGCGATGTCCTGATAGGCTTCACTTTATACATATAATGAAATAATTTTAATGGATAACTAAAATGATAATCACTCATTGTGATTACATCAACTTCAGGTCTATTTCGGAGATAAGTTACTGCGAATTTTGTTATAGTCTTCTCCCCTGACTACCTGTGTCATGCATTTTATGTCATTGGTGACTGCTGCGGGCAGGGCTGGGTTTCGGGATTGAGTGCAGGAGGATGATCGTCACCTGTATCGCTCGCTTCAATCTACAAATTACGTTTGAGTTCACAAACGGCGATGCGTATGTCGTCAGCGATGAGGATTATCAATGATAAAAATACACCCCCCTCCACTACCCGGCGTCTGGTTTCCTGTCAGCCTGCCGTGTCGCCGGAGATGGCGGTAAACTGGCTGAACCACTGAAGTGAGTCAACCAGACAATTATACAGCCCCTAAAAATTGGTCAGGGTCATTTTCAGAAGTCACTCCGCAATAACTTCATTAGCAGACTGAGAAGCCAGTCAAGACACCGGGTAATCCCCAGCATAGTGGCAACGGTCACCACGAACTTTGACAACTCAGCGGGAGCGGCATACCACCCTGACAGAACCTGTACCCCGTTCAAAACGACACCGGCTATCAGTACTGATAAGGCAATAACTATCAGGCGGGACAGGCTGAACGTTTTGTATACCTTATCAGGTGTGTTGAGAATTTTTACCATGACCGGCTTCCAATGTAATCTCCTAAAAAAACCAATTAAAAAATAGAATTATATTCCTAATCAGCACTCTAAGATAACAAGGATAATTAAACACCACCTAATCAATAATTAATCTCAAAATTTAATCAGCGTCACATTATCTGAAAACTATTATAATAACAGGTCACACATCAGTGCTTTTGGCTAAAAGTACAATATAAATATAGATTTCACCCTGAATAAGCGAGAGTGTAAGTGTTGATCACCAGCTGGCACGACGCCGGTAACGAAGTTGTTTGGGATGCCATAACGCTCTCATCACCTGACATCTCAATACTTCAGTTCCATTGCCACTAGCGTAATGGTGGCGTACAACGGCGGGTAAAAACGTTAAACAACTTCATGGCGAATGCCCATACCACTTCCAGCAATTCCTCCGCCACAAGCATAATCCAGGCCATTTGGGTTCCCTCTGTCAGACAAGGTCGTCCTCGGGTACGGCCGCAAGCTATCCGGGTCGTCCCGGATACGGCCTGAAGGGGATACATCTAAAAGGCTGTAAGATTGCCAGCCATCAACTTGATTTGATAAGTTTAAGGTCTGCTTTACGGCTTCTCTTCAGAACATCGTAAAAGTTTTCGTGAGAACCTAAACTTAGCAAATAGAGTTCTATCTTGCTTTCCACCCAGCTATAGCCCAACAACATCTGCTGGCTGTTTACTGAAAATTTGTGTACCCGCAGGTAGGAGAGGTCGCCTTTCTTTTGCTCTCCTACCGTCGGGTTTTCGATGATTTTTTCTATTTCATCTTCAATCAGCATCAACGAATCCTGATCAAATCGCTCCAGGCTTTTCGTGAAGCGATTGGTTTCGTACACATCAATCTGTGACTTTCTTTGTTCTGCGCACATATTTCTTTACCTTATTGTTTTCGACCTCACTTTGAGCGAGCAAAATCTCCCAGATAAAGCTAAACGGCAGGTCAGGGTTATCTTCAGCAATGCGCCCTATTTTTGCCCAGTATTCAATCTGTTTAGGGATGCTTCGGCTCGCGGCCTCGGCATGAACTTTTACATCGCTCACGAAGTCTTCATCAAGACGGACGCTGATGGCCATAATTTTTACTCCAGTAGCTCTTACTAACAACATGAACAGCAAGTGCGTTCGAAAAGTATAATGAGGTAACCTGGGGGGAAGCGGCTTGGCCTGGAACGAATCAGATATGAACATTGCAGGAGATTCAGTAAACCAGGCTAAGCGATGCAACCATCCGCAACTTTGCTCACATACGGTTACGAGAGATTACGACATTTAAGTGCATAAAGCAACATTTTGTCGCGTCAAGCCGCCCACATCCAGAGAGCAGACAGCCTGTGCTGAAGATGAACTGATGGGCTCGCCTCTCATTCAAAATCCCTTGAAACCACGTGCTGCTTAACCGTTTATCAGCGTGCTGCTGAACTCTGCTCCCGGCATCATCTCCGTTAGTCCATCGGTGAGCATTTTTCCGGCCGCGTGTAACTCTTCCAGCGGCATCGCCGGCAGGCTTTCCAGAATAAACCACATCTGCGCATCTTCGGCGCACAGGCGGGTACGGATCCCCTGCCGCCAGTTCCAGCGGCGGCAGGTGACGCCCGCGTCGTCGCACCACACCACCTCCCCCGCTTCCGGGGACTCCAGCGCGGGCTGCCCCTCTTTGAAGGTATCGAAGGTTTCGCTGCCGCTGGCGACGATCAGCCGCGGCATTCCCTGATAAGCGGCAAAGTTCTCGCCGCCGACCGGGATGGCGTAGCGCAGGCTGACCGCGTTATAGAGATCGACCACCGGATCCAGCGCCGCCATGCTGCCGTCGCGCAGCACCCGTTTGCGCAGCGCCTCTGCCGAGCAGGGGGTACGCTTCGGTTTAGCGCCAAACTGGCGAAAGGCCTCGCCCCAGGCGGCAAGGTGCGCTTCTGCCCAGTCCGGCTGACCGGCCAGCACCGCTTCGCAGGCGGCGTGCAACGCCTTTTCACCCACGGTGACATCCTGCACGGCTGCCGCCTTGACGCTGATACTCAGGGCACGGAAGCCCGGTGCGATACGGCTAATTTCTTTACTGATTGACGGTGTGACGTTAAACATCGGATAATCCTGTAATGACCGTTTTCGACCATGATAATGACCAATGACCAAAAAAGTCAATTTAACGACCGCTAATACGACCAACGCGAACGGCCTTCCAGCCGATGTCAACCTTGCAGGTGGCGCTGCTACTGGCGCGGTCATCAATACCGCTACAGGCGGCGCTGGTGCTGCCGCGCTCAACAACACCGCTACTGACGGCACACATCCTGACGCGATCAACCAGACCGCCACAGGTGGCGCTGCTACTGGCGCGCTCAACAACACCGCTACCGGCAGCGGTGATGCCGCTGCAGGAGGCGCTGACGCCGGCGCGGTCAGCGCCGCGATGGCTGCCCGCATTCGTCTCTACCGTAGCCAGAAAAAGATGTCGCTGGATGAGCTGTCGCGGCGTGCCGGGGTGAGTAAAGGCATGCTGGTGGAGATCGAGGGCTGCAGGGCCAATCCCAGTATCGCCCTGCTGTGCCGCATCGCCGCCGCGATGGGCGTGTCGGTGGCGGACTTCGTTAACGTCGCCAGCGCGCCGCCGGTGCACGTGATTGCCGCTGAGGAGATCCCGGTGCTGTGGCAGGGCGAGCACGGCGGCAGCGCCCGGCTGCTGGCCGGCACCAGCGGCCCGGAGATGGTTGAGCTGTGGCGCTGGGTGATGCAGCCGGGCGAAAGCTTCGCCTCCCCCAGCCATCCGCAGTCGACCTGTGAACTGCTGTACGTTGAACAGGGCAGCCTGACGCTGTGGGTGGACGAGCAGCGCTACGAGATCGCTGCGGGGAATTCAGCCGTCGCCCGCACCGACGCGCCACACCGCTATACCAACCACGGTGATAGCCGTCTTGAATTTACCATGACCGTTTATGAACCGGGTCGGTAGCGAGTATAAGCGGGCAAAGGTGGCCAGAATGAGCGTGCTACCTGAGCCCGATTTTTTCATCATATCTCATTCCATCAGCGCTTCTCATTTGACTTAAAGAGCTTTCACAGACAATTTTCTTTCCAGACGGATTCTGTTCAGGAGTAGGATAACCGCTCGATACCATCACGGACCGAGGGGTTATTGAATGCCAGTCAATGAACGCATTAAACCGACATCAGGCCCCCCTATTATGCCCGGCGGAGTCAGGCAGCTTACGATAGGTGAAATCGCTCTGGCGAGAACGCTGTACGGTGACAGCATTCGTTACAGCAAGGTGTGGGTGCACAGAGAAAGCTATCTGCCCTTCAATTTAATGCCTGTTGATATCGCCATGAGCCCTAACGGTGAAATGTGGTACAGGGAAGGAACTTATTCTCCCGATTTCTCGTTAGAACAACAATTAGTAAAAAAACACCGATTCATGCATGAAATGATGCATGTCTGGCAATCACAGAAGGGAATGTTCGTCAGAACCAGAGGGTTATTCTCTCGTTTTGCTGATTATAGTTACCATTTAGAAAAAGCAGATCTTTTTCACTATGGTTTAGAACAGCAGGCCAGCATTGTTAGTGATTACTGGCTACTTCTCAACTATGGTTTCAGCGATAACAATTACCTGCATGAGTATCTGGATTATAATCGTGAAGAGTCTACTTCTTCACTAATTAAAAGATATAAATCAGTTCTGAAAGGCTTCCCCGGATGAAAAATATCATTATTATAACACTTTCATTAATGTTAACCGGCTGCCCGGGTGGACCCAGAGCCCCTCACCCCAGATCCGTATTTATTAATGGCGAAAATTTATGTTTCAGTCTGAATAAACATGATGTGTTGAACTACTACACAATAACATCCACTGAAACGGGTGACATTAAAACAATCAAATCATCAGGAGATAAAAAGCTGAATTTATCTTATCCGGAAAACTGCATAACAATAAAATGGAAGTATGGCTACAGCTATGTGATAAATTATGGACTCAATGACAAGAAATACACTCATGATTTTTTCATTGATAACAACGGACAATTAACCAACACAGGAGGTTTATGATGTCATTGCCCGCATATTTGTTTCTGTATGATGAGAGTGGAACACAGATAAAAGGTGATTGTATGGTACAAGGGAGGGAAGGTGCTATCGAAATAATGAATAGCAGTTATGGTGTCAGGCAGAGTGTAGATAGCCATAGCGGTAACTTGACCGGCACACGTCAGCATGACCCCATTACAATCCACAAGCAACTCGATAAAATAAGTCCTTACCTTGCGGTCGCCGTTTGTGAATCAAGGAGATTACAAAAAGCAGTTATTCAGTATTATGAAACAATTGAGTCTGGGATAGAGTCAATGATATATGAAGTCAGATTAGAGAACATCGTCATTTCCTCCGTTGATTTCACACATGTCTACTATCCTGGTAGTTCCTCTCCTAATATGCATGAGGTTGTAGGAATCAGGTTCAAAAGTATCGAGTGGTACTATAAAAAAGGCAACATTACCTACTCTGATTCGTGGATGAAAAAAAAGTGAATATCTCCTTCCTGCATGTTTGAAGTGTGTCGTGAGCTCCGGGATACTACTGTAGTAAATCCGGGCTGAGAGCAGAGAAACGTGGTTATCGGTAATGACCAGCATCGATTAGCCAGTGTGGCGCATAATGATGTCCTTGCTTAACATGCTCAGCCTGCAACCGCCAGCTGACTTTGTCACATAAAATAAAACAGGAGTCGCCATGTTTACCGGTCTTAGCGCTTTCCCCCTTACGCCGTTTAATGCCGATGGCATTGATGAAGCGGCATTTATCCGCCTGCTTAACCGCCTGACCGCCGCCCGCGTAGATTCGCTGGGGGTGCTGGGGTCGACCGGCAGCTACGCCTATCTGAGCCGCGAACAGCGCAGCCGTATTGCCCAGGTCGCCAGGCAACATGCCGGGGAGACGCCGTTAATGGTCAGCATCGGGGCGATTAGCACCGAACAGGTACTACATCTGGCCGACGACGCGCAGCGGGCCGGGGCAGATGCCCTGCTGTTACCGGCGATGAGCTATCAGAAACTGACTGATGATGAGGTATTTGGCCTGTTTGAGACGGTGACGCGCTATGTCTCGGTGCCGGTCTGTATTTATGACAACCCAGGAACCACTCACTTTACCTTCTCCGACGACCTGCACGGCCGGATTGCCGCCCTGCCCGGCATTGCGTCGGTGAAGATCCCCGGCGTGCCGCCAGCGGCAGACGACGCCGCCGCACGGGTAAAGTCGCTGCGCGATCGGCTGCCGGGCCGGGTAACGATTGGGGTAAGCGGTGATGCCTTTGCCGCTGCCGGGCTGAAGGCGGGCTGTGAGGTCTGGTACTCGGTGATGGGCGGCCTGTTCCCGCACGCCGCAAAAGCGCTGACCGACGCCTCCGCGCGCGGCGACAGTGCGCAGGTGGCTGAACTGGGCGCACGGCTGGAGCCGCTGTGGGCGCTGTTCCGCCAGCACGGCGGCAGCATCCGGGTGATCGCCGCGGCGGCCAGCGCGCTGGGCCTGACCGATGCCGACTGCCTGCCGCGCCCGCTGCTGCCGCTGGCAGCAAAGGATAGGGAAGAAGTGGCGCGGATTATTACACAGCTGGAGCTGGCCTGATCTGTTGCCGCTGGCGCCAAAAAACGGGCATAAGCGATCACCGTGCCGGAACTGGTTTGATGCACGCGGGTCGGATACTGCCCTATCCGACCCTTGCCCCCGATATCGGCACGGGCAGCGACATCCTCACCCGGGGGTTGTTTACTTCAGCTAACCCGTACGCCCTCAGCAGAACGATTACCTGTTTTGTTCAGCCCGCTGCCCCCTCAGTCGATACGCTTCGCCTCGTTCGCCCGGTAGCGGATAAACTCAAAGCTGGCGGGCTGACGATGATAAACCGCATCGACGCAGGCGATGCCGACAAACGAGCCGGTGAACTCGCCGTACTGACTGTATTCGTCGGAGAACAGCGCCGCGTCGTAACGCTGGCCGACCGGCTGATAGTGCACATCGTCGGTGGACCAGCTGAAGCCCATTTGTCGGCCGTCGATTTCCAGCCGCAGGTAGAGTTCACCATCGGCCGGGTGGGTGCAGAGGTGGCGATCCTCCCTTTTCAACCCGTTATCCAGATGGACAACCGACAGTTCGGCCGAACGCGTGCGCTCGTCAAAGGTTTTCTGCAGCAGCAGCCAGTTCATATTGTCGTAGTAGAGGATCAGCCCGGCGCTGTGCTGGAAAACGGCGGGAGAGAAATCCATGCGGGTGGTGACGGTGGCGTCCAGCGCGGTCAGCTTGCGCGCCAGCAGGCTGACCCGGTTTTCGGAACAGAGCGACTCCTGGCCGCGCAGCGTTACCCAGCCCGGTTTCACTGCGGTATTGGCGAAGGTCTCCGCCGCGATGCGCGGGGCGTAGAGGTGGATATCCAGCGGGCCGTCGTCAAAGCGGATCGCCCGATCGACGATCTCCGCAGGCTGTGGGCCTGCCACACCGGGAATATCAATCCAGTCGCGGGCGATATTGCCCCCGCCCGCCAGCCGCAGCCAGCCGTCCCCGGTCCAGTACGCTTCCTGAATCGCCGTTTCCCGCCCCAGCGGGCAGCACAGCTCCGGGCGCAGCGGGCGGCCGCACAGGTGCACCATATACACCCGGCCATCGTCGCACTCAACGTAGCTGGCGTGCCCGGCCTTCTGCAGGCCGGCATCCGGGTTAAAGCAGCCCGCCCGCAGGTAGTCTTTATCAAAGGCCGCCGCCGAGGTTTTGTCGATCACCAGCGGCGTGTGCAGCCGGTCGGCGCTGGCCGAGGTGAGGATCGGGTTCTGCGGATCTTTCTCATACGGCCCGAGCACGTGGCGGGAACGCCCCATGGTGACGCAGTGGCCGTAGCCGGTGCCGCCTTCGGCGGTCATGATGTAGTACCAGCCGTTGCGTTTGGTCAGGTGCGCCCCCTCCGCGCCGATCTCGCCGTCGCCGGACCAGATGCGCTGCGGGAAACCGACCGTTTTGCCGCTGGCCGCGTCATACTCCACCACGCTGATCGCGCCGCTGTAGCCGTCGCGGGTTTCCCAGTCGACCGCCACCACCCATTTACGTCCGTCGTCGTCGTGCAGGATCGAGGCGTCATAGCCCGCCGAGTGCAGGTAGACCGGCTCGCTCCACGGCCCTTCAATATTCTCTGCGGTGATCAGGTAGTTATCGACGTCAAAGCAGCGCCCGTTCATCGAATTCATCACGCCGTACAGCACGTAAAACAGCCCGTCCGCCTCACACCAGGTGAGACAGGGTGCCCAGATGCCTTTGGCGGATCGCAGTTTCGTCAGGTCGGCCTGAGCGGGGGTGGTAATGACATGGGTTTTCAGCGTCCAGTTGCCCAGGTCGGTAGAGTGCCAGATCGGAATGCCCGGGAACCACTCGAACGAGGAAACGGCAATATAGTAGTCATCGCCACGGCGGCAGATCGCCGGGTCCGGGTTAAAGCCTTTTAAAATCGGATTAGTGATAATCATTGATGCCTCACTCTGATTCGTTAACGTTAACTGACTTTTGCCAGGCCGGTGCGCACGCCGTTATCGCTGCGGTAGCGGCCGATAATCAGCACCAGCGCCACCACCAGCAGCGCCGGGTAAAGGGTAAAAATCAGCCGGATGGTATGCACCGCGTCGGCGCCCTGCTGCGTTGCACCGCCGGTGTAGCCGCTCCAGGCCAGCAGCCAGCCGATCAGCGCGCCGCCCAGCGCGATGCCCAGCTTGATAGCGAACAGGTTAGTGGAGAAGACGATGCCGCTCAGCTTGCGGCCGGTCTGCCGCTCCAGCACGTCGACCACGTCGGAGAGCAGCGCCCACTGCAGCGGGGTGGCCAGCAGCTGAATAAAGTTAATCGCCACGATCAGCGCCAGGATCACCGCAATCGAGCCAGCGGGAATAAAGTAGAGGACCGCCAGCAGCACCGCTTCCAGCAGCATACAAATTTTAAAACCTTTAACCTTGTCGTAATTTTTAAAGAAAATACCGGAGCACAGAGCGCCAAAAAAGGCCGCCACAATACTGACGGTTAAAAAGGTGGTCACCAGATCCGGGCGGCTCAACACATAATTACAGAAATAGATCACCACGCCGGCTTTAAATATCACCGCCACCAGGTTCACCACGTTAAGAATAAACAGCGACAGCCACTCGCGGCTTTTAGTCAGTACCGCAATATCCTGCCAGACGCTGACGCGGCTGGTTTCAGGCGGGCTGATATATTTCTCGTGGGTCAGCCGGTAGCAGACCAGCAGCAGCACCGTGCCCAGCGCGCCGATCAGCACCATAGCGTGGAAGTAGCCCTGCTGCAGATTACCGTGGCCCAGCCAGGCCACCAGCGGCAGCGCGGCCAGCGAGACGATCAGCCCGCCGCAGGCGCTCATCGCAAAGCGCCACGACTGCAGCGAAACGCGCCCGGCCGAGGTCTGGCTGAGGTTGTTGATCATCGCGCAATAAGGCACGTTGATGGTGCTGTAGAGCAGCGAAAGCAGGGCGTAAGAGACGTAAGCGTAGGCCAGCTTGCCGCCGTAAGAGAGATCCGGCGTGTAGAAGGTCATCATACAGACCAGGCCAAAGGGTACGGCGAACCACAGGATCCACGGGCGGAACTGCCCCTTCGCGGTTCGGGTGCGGTCGGCCAGCGCGCCCATGCCGATGTCGAATACCGCATCAATCACCCGCACCGCCAGGAACATGGTGCCCATATGCGCCGGTGATAACCCGTAAACGTCGGTATAAAAATAAGCCATAAACAGTATAATGGTTTGCCAGACCAGATTACAGGCGGTATCCCCTAAACCATAACCAAACTTATCTGCACGCGTCAGTGTCGTTTCCGTCATTTTAAGCCTCGGTACCTGGAGAATATTATTTTGATTGTTTTTTTGGACGCCACAGCGCCGGCAATAAGATTATTGCTTTCCCCTGGGGGAGTCTGTATAAAATGGCGCGCGGGGTATAAGAAAGGTGAACCTGATGCGTGATGACAATCCCATTTACGAAAACATAATTCTGTTTGACCACCGTTTGTTTTATCTGCAGAAATACGTGCTGCCTGACTACGCCGGCGAAGTTATCCCCTCGCACTTTCATTTTATGCCGGAAATAATGTGGTTCCGCCAGGCGGGCGGTAGCTTCACCATCAACGGCGACTGTTATCCGCTAAAAGACAATACGCTGGTTTACATCCCGCCGCTGATCCCCCACGAGCTGCAGCTCGATGCCGCCGCCCTGCACCACCGCTATCTGCTGCAGCTGGAGGACGATCTGCTGAGCGGGCTGGCGGTCACCGGCTACCGGCAAAAGCAGAGTATCCCGCTGTTGATGGTGGTGCCGGAGCCGTTGGCCGGGCGGCTGGAAACGCTGTTCGCCTGGTGTGACGGCTATCAGCAGTTCCCGGCGCAGCAGGTGCTTTTTCGCAAAGCGCTGTCTCTGCTGCTGGAGGAGATCTTTCTGCTTACCCCCCAGCGCCACGACGGCTGGCAGAGTGAACGGCCCGGCTTTATGCACGACCTGCTGCAGGTGCTGCAGCAGATGGAGCGGGAAAACCGCTTTGAACTGGGCACGCTGGAGGCCGCGCAGCGCTGCGGCGTGTCAAAGTCCTACTTTTCCCGCCGTTTTAAAGCCCACTTTGGCATGACGTTCAAAGAGTACCTGCTGGTGAGAAAGCTGAAGTCGGCGGTGGGGCTGCTGCTGGCCGGTGAACGTAAAATCGCCGATATCGCCGAGGCCACCGGCTTTACCGACAGCGCCTATTTTACGCTGAAGTTCCGTACGCTGATGGGCTGTACGCCGACGGAGTTTCGGCTGCAGGCGGCGAGCGACCGCTGGGGAAAGGCGGTTTACCCGCCCCACGCGCCCGTCACGGCTAATGACTTTTTTATTAGCGCGAATGAATAGTCTGTATTTTTTTTAACCTTAACTTCACGCCATCGCCCTCACCTCGGCTAAGCATCGTGGCCAGAGGGGCTGGCACTGCGAAAGCTGCGCCGCGCCCAACATTCCCGTTAGCATTGCAACTCAGGCCAGGCCCGGCAAGCCCTTAAATGCACGCCTGGCGGTGGTCCGGGACTTTCCACACCCGCCGCTTAAATTTTACTAAATACGCGTGCGCTGAATCACAATGTCAGGTTCTGCAATATTTCTGTCACAAAAGCATCATATGCTGGTACTACACTTGAAGAGTCAAACGTTTAACGGAATTGAATAATCATGACAACCGTCAAGGCAACAAACCTGAAAGACGCGGAAGAGCTGCTCCACTCCGGGATCAACAAAGTCGAACTGGCTTACGATATCGGTAGCGACGACTTCTTCCGCCTCGCCAGCCGTTGGTGCGATCGTGGTGCGAAAATCTCCATGGGCCGTGATCATTTCGTGGTGTCGATTAAAGGGATGAGCATCCCACCGAACCACTAAGCCCCAGGATTTTGAAAACTGGCTGCTTACCTGTTTAAATAGCAACTCAATCTGAACCGGTAAGTGGCTATGCACGCTGTTGACCTGCCCGTCCTGCCCCCTTTTCTGCCGTCCGCCCGGCTGCAGCCGCTGGATTATGCCCCCGGCGTGATGCTGCTCGACGCCCGTTTTTCCCCTGAGCATTTTGATGAATCGCTGTTTCAGCGCTTAGCTATTCCCGCGCCGGAACAGCTGCGCCAGGCGCTGCGCAAACGGCGGGCGGAGTATCTGGCCAGCCGTTTCAGCGTGCAGCAGGCGCTGGCGACCTTCGGCATCGACGGCTTTATCCTGACCAACAGTGCGGCGCGGGCGCCGGTCTGGCCGGCCGGCCTTGGCGGGTCGCTGTCGCACAGCCGTAACCGGGTGTGCGCGCTGTTAACCCGCGATAAGGATCGGCTGGTCGGTATCGACTGTGAGCAGGTGATGGCCGGGGCCACGGCGCGGGAGATGGCGGAGATGATCGTTAATCCGGCCGAGCAGCAGCGGCTGATGGCGCTGGATCGCCCGTTTCATCAGGCGCTGACGGCGGTGTTCTCGGTCAAGGAGAGCCTGTATAAAGCGGTCTGGCCGCATTTAGGGCAGTTTATGGAATTCAGCGATGCGGAAGTGGTGGCGGTCAGTGCGGATTGCCGGCAGATGCGGCTGCGGCTGACGCGAAACTGGTCAGAGACGTTTTATCAGGGGCGGGAATTTCAGGCGCGGCTGGTGTGGCAGCCCGATGAGGTGATGAGCACCGTCATCGGGTGGCACAACGAC
>NZ_JRZZ01000064.1:0-13715 GCF_002865965.1 Erwinia sp. B116 | reverse complement strand
CACCCTTGCCGCGCCGGAAAAACGCGGTAAAACCGTGGGCACGGTGATGAGCGGCCTGCTGCTGGGGATCCTGCTGGCGCGGACCGTGGCCGGCGGGCTGGCCCAGCTGGGCGGCTGGCGCACCGTGTTCTGGGTGGCCAGCGTGCTGATGGTGCTGATGTCGCTGGCGCTGTGGCGCTGGCTGCCGCGCTATAAGCAGTCGGTGCCGCTCAACTATCCGCAGCTGCTCGGTTCGATCGGAAGCCTTTATCTGCGCCATCCGATCCTGCGCACCCGGGCGATTACCGGCTGCCTGGCCTTCGCCAACTTCAGCGTGCTGTGGACCTCGATGGCGTTTCTGCTGTCGTCGCCCGAGTGGGGCTATTCCGAAGGTCAAATCGGCCTGCTCGGCCTGGTCGGCGCCGCCGGTGCGCTGGCCGCGCGGCAGGCGGGCAGCCTGGCGGATAAAGGCAAAGCGCGGCTCACTACCAGCGTCGGGCTGATTATCCTGCTCGCCTCCTGGGGCCTGACGGCGCTGGGCGCGCACTCGCTGCTGGCGTTGATTCTCGGCATTATCCTGCTGGATCTGGCGGTGCAGGGCGTGCATATCACCAATCAGAGCGTGATTTACCGCCATATGCCGGAAGCCCGCAACCGGCTGACCGCCGGCTATATGACCTGCTACTTCATCGGCGGTGCCGCCGGTTCGCTGCTCTCCGCCTCCGCCTACCAGACCGCAGGCTGGTATGGCGTCTGTGCGATCGGCGCGGCGTTAACGTTGCTTAACATTGTCAACTGGTGGCTAACCCGCCACCACGAAGCGGTTGCCGGGTGATTTTTCGCAAAAAGAATGAAGTTTTTTCGGGTTTTAGCCGCTTTTCTCAGAAATATCTCTCTGGTAAGGTGAGTCGAAATTTATTCATGCAGGTGACTCTTTCAGATGCAATTAATTAGCCTGACAGGAGAAATACCGCGATGAACGGCAATCAACGCTGCCATACCGTAGCGCACTGGGTTATGGAGTGACCCGGAAATTACAGATGAGGGTCACGGCGTTCGGACAACGTTTCCGATCCACGTGGATGACCAGAGTGCACGCTCATCGTTTATCTATACATTGCAACAAGTGAGGTCCCTTTATAATGGAAAGTTCTTTTACGCCCATTGAACAGATGCTTAATTTTCGTGCTAACCGCCAGAAAGATTTCCCGTTGCAGGAGATTATGCTGACCCGTCTGTGCATGCACATGCAAAGTAAGCTGTTGGATAATCGCAATAAAATGCTCAAGGCGCAGGGAATCAACGAAACGCTGTTTATGGCGCTGATCACGCTGGACGCGCAGGAAGACCACAGCATTCAGCCCTCGGAGCTGAGCTCTGCGCTGGGTTCTTCACGTACCAACGCCACCCGTATTGCCGATGAACTGGAAAAACGTGGCTGGATTGAGCGCCGTGAAAGCGAAAACGATCGTCGCTGCCTGCACCTGCATCTGACGCCTAAAGGCAATGAGTTCCTGCGCCAGCTGCTGCCGCCCCAGCACCAGAGCCTGCAGCTGCTGTGGTCTTCCCTGAGCGATTCGGAAAAATCTCAACTGGAAGGTATCACCCGCAAACTGCTGAACCGTCTCGATCAGATGGACGAAGAAGGCGTGATTGCTTCGCTGTCACGTTAAATGTTCCACTGATAGCATAATGTGCGACAAACGCCTTTCCAGAAATCGGTAGTTTATCCCTCCAAAATAAAAAAACATGCCAGCGCTCACCCGCTGGCATTTTCGATTCGGGCGCAGGCCGCCCACTAATGATGGCAAGAAGAATGGAGAACACCATGAGTGCAAATGGGGTGACGCAGGACCCGCAACAGCCGCAGGGGAAGAAAAAGACGCGTAAACGCGCGCTGCTGCTGCTGGCCGTTCTGTTGGTAATTATCGCGGGAGCGTATCTGATTTACTGGTTCCTGGTACTGCGCCATTATCAGGAAACGGATGACGCCTATGTAGCAGGAAACCAGGCGCAGGTGATGGCTCAGGTGTCAGGAAGCGTTAATAAAGTCTGGTTTGATGATACCGATTACGTCAAAAAAGGCGACCTGCTGGTAACGCTGGACCGCACCGACGCTGAGCAGGCGTTTGAAAAAGCGCAGACCGCGCTGGCCACTACCGTGCGCCAGACCCACCAGCTGATCATTAACGGCAAACAGTACCAGGCAACCATCGCACTGCAGCAAACCGCGCTGGAGCAGGCTCAGGCGGATCTCAAGCGCCGCGAGCCGCTGGGTGCCGCTAACCTGATCGGCCGTGAAGACCTGCAGCACGCCCGCGACGCGGTAGCCACCGCCAAAGCGCAGCTCGACGTGGCCCTGCAGCAGTACAACGCCAATCAGGCGATGATCCTTAACACCTCGCTGGACAATCAGCCGGCGGTGAAACAGGCGGCCGCCGAACTGCGTGACGCCTGGCTGGCGCTGCAGCGCACCAACGTGGTCAGCCCAATCAACGGCTACGTGTCACGGCGCAGCGTGCAGGTCGGTTCGCAGATCACCACCAGCACCCCGCTGCTGGCGATCGTGCCGGCCGATAACCTGTGGGTGGATGCGAACTTTAAAGAGACCCAGCTGGCAGGCGTGCGCATCGGCCAGCCGGCCACGGTGGTCAGCGATATCTACGGCGACGACGTGGTGTATCACGGCAAAGTGGTTGGCCTGGATATGGGTACCGGCAGCGTGTTCTCACTGCTGCCGGCGCAGAACGCCACCGGTAACTGGATCAAGGTGGTGCAGCGCCTGCCGGTACGTATCGAGCTGGACCCGCAGCAGGTGGCACAGCATCCGCTGCGTATCGGCCTGTCGACGCTGGTAAAAGTCGATACCGCCAACCGCGACGGCGCGGTGCTGGCCACCAGCGTGCGCAGCAAACCGGCCTATGAAAGTGACGCGCTGGCGCTGGATCTGGCTCCGGCCAATCAGCTTATCGCGGACATTATCCGTGCCAATGCCGGCTAACCCCGCAAGAGGCTGATATGGCACAAAAACCGCTTGAAGGCGCGCAGCTGGTCCTGATGACCATTGCGCTGTCTCTGGCCACCTTTATGCAGGTGCTGGATTCGACCATTGCTAACGTCGCCATCCCGACCATCGCCGGTAATCTGGGGGCCTCTAACTCCCAGGGTACCTGGGTAATCACCTCATTTGGCGTGGCCAACGCCATCTCGATCCCGATCACCGGCTGGCTGGCAAAACGCTTTGGTGAGGTGAAGCTGTTTATGTGGTCGACGATCGCCTTTGCCCTCGCCTCACTGGCCTGTGGCCTGTCGGAAAGTCTGACCATGCTGATCGTCTTCCGCGTGATCCAAGGGTTGGTGGCCGGGCCGTTAATCCCGCTGTCGCAGAGCCTGCTGTTGAGCAACTACCCGCCGGCGAAACGCAGCGTGGCGCTGGCGCTGTGGTCGATGACCGTGGTGGTGGCACCGATCTGTGGCCCGATCCTTGGCGGCTGGATCAGCGACAACTATCACTGGGGCTGGATTTTCTACATCAACGTGCCAATTGCCATCATCGTGGTGGCGCTGGCGCTGCAGTCGCTGCGCGGTCGTGAGACGGCGACGGTGATCCGGCCAATCGACACCGTAGGGCTGGTGCTGCTGGTGGTGGGTATTGGCTGCCTGCAGGTGATGCTCGACCGCGGTAAAGAGCTGGACTGGTTCAGCTCCGGCGAAATTATCGTGCTGGCGGTGGTCGCCGCCGTGGCGCTGGCGGCGCTGCTGATCTGGGAGCTGACCGACGATCACCCGATCGTGGATTTATCGCTGTTTAAGATGCGGAACTTCACCATCGGCTGCCTGTCGATCAGCCTCGCCTACATGCTCTACTTCGGCTCGATCGTGCTGCTGCCGCAGCTGCTGCAGGAGGTGTATGGCTATACGGCCACCTGGGCCGGGCTGGCATCGGCACCGGTCGGCATTCTGCCGGTGCTGCTGTCGCCGATTATCGGCCGCTTCTCGCACAAGCTGGATATGCGCATGCTGGTGACCTTCAGCTTTATTATGTATGCGGTGTGCTTCTACTGGCGCGCTTATACCTTTGAGCCGGGGATGGACTTTGGCGCGTCGGCCTGGCCGCAGTTCGTGCAGGGGTTTGCGGTGGCCTGCTTCTTTATGCCGCTGACGGCAATTACCCTCTCAGGGTTACCGCCGGAGCGACTGGCGGCGGCCTCCAGCCTGTCGAACTTTACCCGCACGCTGGCGGGTTCGATCGGTACCTCGATCACCACCACGATGTGGACCGATCGGGAGTCGATGCACCACGTGTATTTAAGCGAGTCGATCACCCCGTATAACGCCAACAGCCAGCAGGTCTACAGCCAGCTGGAGAGCATGGGGATGAACCACGATCAGGCTTCCGCCTGGATTGCGCAGCAGATTACCAATCAGGGGCTGATTATCTCGGCCAATGAGATCTTCTGGGCTTCCGCCGGGGTGTTCCTGGTGCTGCTGGCGCTGGTGTGGTTCGCCCGGCCGCCGTTTGGTGCAGGAGCGGGCGGTGGCGGCGCGCGCAGCGGTGGCGGTGGCGGCGCTCACTGATCGCTGTTCCTGCGTGATAGCAGCGGGGTGCACAGCCCCCTGTTCCACTGTAGACAGCGACGGCTGACGCGATCTCTGCGGCAGAGGCGTAAACAGGGTTAGAAAGTGATGAAGAGACGGAAGCTGATGCAGATGCAGAGAAAGATGCAGATATCATGACAGCGTTGCAGACAGCAAAATGGGCCCTCTCGGGCCCATTTTTTTACCTCTGATTCTGTCTCTGGCCAGGCCGTCATTATCACCTGCCCGTGGTGAGGCATCGCGCCCCACCCGCCAGCGCGGTTAACCCGCGCACAACAGAATATCAGACGTTCTGACGCCACCATTCGGCCAGCAGAATACCGGTCGCCACGGAGACGTTAAGGCTCTCCACGTTGCCGGTACCGCCGATCGAGACGCTGAGGTCGCTCTGCTCGAAGGTGCTGTCAGACAGACCATCACGCTCCTGGCCCAGTACCAGTACCATTCTGGCCGGCAGTTCTGCCTGCGCCAGCGTGACGCCCTGGTGACTGGAGGTGGTGACGATGGTGTATCCCGCTTTACGGAACGCATCAAGGCCCGCCGCAAAGCTCTCACCGCTGATTGCCTGCACGTGCTCCGCGCCGCCTTCAGCGGTACGTACCGCCGCACCGGACTCCAGCAGCGACGCGTCCTGCACCAGCAGCCCCTTCACGCCAAAGTGCGCGCAGCTGCGCATAATGCCGCCAAGGTTGTGTGGGTTGCCCACTTCTTCCAGCGCCAGCACGCAGTCTTTCTGGCCGGCCTGCGCCAGCCATTCGCTGACCGGCATACCGAAGCGTTTTTTAATCAGGAAGCAGACGCCGCCGTGATGCTCGGTTCCGGAGGCTTTCTGCAGCTCGGCTTCATCCACGGTGTGGTAAGCCTTGCGGTTAGCCGCCATATATTTTAACGCTTCACGGAAACGAGGCGTAACGCTCTGTACAAACCAGGCGCGCACGATCGACTCCGGACGGCTCTGGAACAGCGCCTGACAGGCATTTTCGCCGTACACGCGGGTCTCTTCCAGACGCTGACGGCGCAGCTGCTCAGGGTCGATAAAACTTTTACCGCTAATACCGCCGTGGTCCGGCTTGTCATCGGCAACCGCCGCGCCAGGCGCACGGGATACGGTGCGCCACGGCGAGTCAGAACGCCCTTCGTCGCGGTCGCGCCCGCCACGTGGCTTGCTGTCTGCACTGCGTGAAGGACGGCCTTTGGGATCCGGGCGAGGGCCCTTACCGGTACGTGGATTGTGCCCACGCTTGTCACCATCATCTTCACCGCGGACATACATCACTTTGACTTTACCGCTCTTACCTTTAAATTCGTCGTTCATTTTTCCTCCACCGGGCTGAGCGCGAAGCGCGCAGATTACCTGATGTCACAACAGTTAGCTATCAACTTCCAATAAAACGCCCGCGGCAACGCCCGTGCCGGGTTTTCCGGCCCGCACCCGCCGTCTGCAGATTGTCAGACCTTACCTATTATACCTATTGAACAAACCGCTTTGTCGCTATCGGGCCAACATCGCATAATAAATTTACTCTACTGCAGAATAAGGTAAGTGAGCGCTTACCATAACGATCGCTGAGGTGAATGATGAAAACGGTTTGTGCATCCTGCCAGTCAACCAATCGCGTCCCTGAAGAGCGGGTGAATGACGGGGCAAAATGCGGCCGCTGCGGCGACGCGCTGTTTGCCGGCCAGGTGGTGGATGCCACCACCGCCACGCTGGATAAATATCTGCAGGACGACCTGCCGGTAGTGGTTGATTTCTGGGCCCCCTGGTGCGGCCCGTGCCGCAACTTCGCACCGGTGTATGAAACCGTGGCGCGCGAACGCAGCGGCAAGGTGCGCTTTCTGAAGGTGAATACCGAAGACGAACGCGCGCTGAGCAGCCGCTTTCGCATCCGCAGCATCCCGACCATTATGGTGTTTAAACAGGGCGAGGTAGCGGATATTCTCAGCGGTGCGATGCCCAAAGCGCCGTTTGACGAGTGGCTGAACGAGAACCTGTGATCCCTGCCTGAACACCTCTGCAGCCACGCCGCCCGACACCCGCAGCTTTCCGGCCGGGCATACCCGGCCGTTATCCGCTAGAATGGCGTTTTCGCTGATATCACTCCATCTCCTACTATGACCGATAATGCCGTTCTTCGTCTGCGAACCGCGCGACTGGCCCGTGCCACCCGCCCTTTTCTCGCCCGTGGCAACCGCGTGCGGCGCTGCCAGCGCTGCCTGCTCCCTGAGAAAAACTGCCTGTGCGACACTCTGGCACCGCAGCAGGCGCGCAGCCGTTTCTGCCTGGTGATGTTCGACAGCGAACCGATGAAACCGAGCAATACCGGGCGGCTGATCGCCGATATTCTGCCGGAGACCGAGGCGTTTGGCTGGTCACGCACCGATCCGGACCCGGCGCTGCTGGCCACCGTCCACAACCCTGACGTGCAGCCGCTGGTGGTGTTTCCCCACAGCTATGCCGACCCCGGCCGGCCGGTGCTGCACGCTCCGCCGCTGAGCGGGAAACCGCCGCTGTTTATTATGCTCGACGGCACCTGGACCGAAGCGCGCAAGATGTTCCGCAAAAGCCCGTGGCTGGACGCGATGCCGGTGATGTCACTCAACCTGACCCGCCCTTCTAACTACCTGCTGCGCGTCGCGCACGCCGCCGGGCAGCACTGCACGGCCGAAGTGGCTGCCGAGCTGCTGTTGCAGGCCGGGGATACCGCCGCCGGAGAGGCGCTGTTTCAACACTTCGACCTGTTCCGCCAGCGCTACATGGCTGGCAAACCGCACCACCCGCTCTATCCGGCCGCCGGCGGTGAGAAAGGCAGCGATGACGAAAATCAATCCGCGATCGCTTAACTGAGCAACAGGCCAGCATCCTGCGCCAGGCCGGTGTAGAATCAGGCGGATGGTATCCCTGAGGGAGCGAAGATGAGCCAACGTGGATTAGAAGCGCTGCTGCGACCGAAGTCGATAGCGGTGATCGGTGCCTCAACCCGGCCGGAGCGCGCCGGGTATCTGATGATGCGCAATTTACTCTCCGGCGGCTTCAGCGGGCCGGTACTGCCGGTCACGCCGAAGTATAAAGCGGTCTGCGGCGTGCTGGCCTGGCCGGACGTCGCCAGCCTGCCGCTGTCACCCGACCTGGCGATCCTCTGCACCCACGCGCGGCGCAACCTGGAGCTGCTGGCGGCGCTCGGTGAGCGCGGCTGTAAAGCCTGCATCATCCTCTCTTCACCCGCCAGCCAGGCCGCCGAACTGCAGGCCTGCGCCAGCCGCTGGCAGATCCGCCTGCTTGGCCCCAACAGTCTTGGCCTGCTGGCCCCCTGGCAGGGGCTTAATGCCAGCTTCTCACCGGTGCCGATCCAGCAGGGTAAGCTGGCGTTTATTTCACAGTCCGCCGCGGTTTCTAATACGATTCTGGACTGGGCGCAGCAGCGTAATCTGGGATTCTCCTGGTTTATCGCGCTGGGTGACAGCCTGGATATTGATGCCGACGACCTGCTCGACTTCCTGGCGCGCGACGGCAAAACCAGCGCCATCCTGCTCTATCTGGAGCACCTTAGCGACGCGCGGCGTTTTGTTTCCGCCGCCCGCAGCGCCGCCCGCAATAAACCGATTGTGGTAATCAAAAGCGGCCGCAGCCCGCACGCCCAGCAGCTGCTCAAATCCCACGGCGGGATGGATGCCGCCTGGGATGCCGCCATCCAGCGCGCCGGGCTGCTGCGGGTACATGACACCCACGAGCTGTTTTCCGCGGTAGAAACCCTCAGCCATATGCGGCCACTGCGCGGCGAGAAGCTGATGATCGTCAGCAACGGTGCCGCGCCGGCCGCGCTGGCGCTCGATGCGCTGGACGAGCGTAACGGCAAACTGGCGACGCTCAGCGAGCCGCTGCTCAGCGCGCTGCGTGAACTGCTGCCTGAGGGCGTCACCCCCGGCAATCCGCTCGATCTGAAGGATGACGCCACGCCGGAGCGCTATACCCGGGCGATCGCCCTGTTGCTCGACAGCCACGACGTGGATGCGCTGCTGATTATCCACGCCCCCAGCGCCGTCGCACCGGCCACGCTCACCGCTCAGCGAGTGATTGAACAGCTCCGCCAGCATCCGCGCAGTAAGCAGCTGGCACTGCTGACCAACTGGTGCGGTGAGCACTCCTCGCTGGAGGCTCGCCGGCTGTTCAGCGACGCCGGCATCCCAACCTATCGCACCCCGGAAGGGACGGTCACCGCCTTTATGCATATGGTGCAATATCGCCGTAACCAGAAGCAGCTGCGGGAAACCCCGGCGCTACCGCCTAACCTGACCGCCAACACCCAGGACGCCCACCGGCTGATTCAGCAGGCATTGCAGCAGGGGCCGGTGACGCTGGACACCCACGAGGTGCGGCCAATCCTGCAGGCATACGGTCTGGCCACACTGCCCACCTGGATCGCCGGCGACAGCGCCGAAGCGGTGCATATCGCCGAACAGATTGGCTACCCGGTGGCGCTGAAGCTGCGTTCGCCGGATATCGCCCACAAGTCGGAGGTGCAGGGGGTGATGCTCTACCTGCGCACGCCGGCAGAAGTGCAGCGGGCGGCGGACGCGATTATCGACCGGGTGAAGATGACCTCACCGCAGGCGCGCATTCACGGGCTGCTGGTGCAGAGTATGGCGAACCGCGCCGGTTCACAGGAGCTGCGCATTGTGGTGCAGCAGGATGCGCTGTTTGGCCCGGTAATTATGCTGGGGGAAGGCGGCGTCAGCTGGCACGCCGACCGCCAGGCGGTGGTGGCGTTACCGCCGTTGAATATGACGCTGGCACGCTATCTGGTCATCCAGGCGATCAAACGCGGCAAAATTCGCGGGCGCAGCGCGCTGCATCCGCTCGACGTGGCCGAGCTGAGCCGGGTGCTGGTGCAGGTGTCAAACCTGATCGTCGACTGCCCGGAGATTACACGTCTGGATATCCATCCGCTGCTGGCCACCGGCGATGAGTTTACCCTGCTGGACGTGACGCTGGAACTGGCAGAATTCCACGGCAGCGCCGAGGACCGGCTGGCGATTCGCCCCTACCCACAGCGTCTGGAGGAGCGGGTGATCCTCAAGGACGGGCAGCCCTGCCTGTTTCGTCCGATCCTGCCGGAAGATGAACCGCTGCTGCAGCAGTTTATTGGCCGGGTGACCAAAGAGGATCTCTACTACCGCTATTTCAGCGAGATCAACGAGTTCACCCATGAAGATTTAGCCAATATGACCCAGATCGATTACGATCGTGAAATGGCGTTCGTCGCCGTCCGTCAGCATAACGGCAGCGAGGAGATTATCGGCGTTACCCGTGCGATCTCCGATGCCGACAATACCGATGCTGAATTCTCAGTGCTGGTCCGCTCCGATCTGAAAGGGCTGGGCATGGGCCGCCGCCTGCTGGAAAAGATGATCGGCTACACCCGCGACCACGGGCTGCAGCAGCTTAACGGCATCACCATGCCGGCCAACCGCAGCATGGTGGCGCTGGCCCGCAAGCTGGGGTTTAGCGTGGACGTGCAACTGGAAGATGGCATTGTCGGGCTTTCGCTGGCGCTGCAGGCTGCCGCCGGTATGGAAAAGTAAATCTCACGCCTTTTCTGCGATCTGGTGGTATTATTCGGGGTTAGGATCTTGATTTTATGGCAGGTGCCATTCAATGAACAGAGAAGAAACGCACCGTGATGTTGTCAAATTTTAAACGCAATAAACACCAACAGCACCTTGCGCAACTGCCAAAACTGTCACAGTCAGTTGCCGGTTTCACCACGCTGTTTTCTCCGGCTGATTTTCGCCAAACGTTACTGGAGAAGATCGCGACGGCAACCCGGCGCATCTGTATCGTCGCCCTCTATCTGGAAAACGATGACGGTGGCAGGAGCATCTTCTCGGCGCTGTACGAGGCTAAGCGGTTGCGCCCTGAGCTGGAAATCAAGGTGCTGGTTGACTGGCACCGCGCCCAGCGCGGTCGTATTGGCGTGGCCGCCGGTGCCACCAATGCCGACTGGTACTGCGAGATGGCCACCCGCCACCCCGATATCGCCATCCCGGTCTACGGCATTCCGGTCAACACCCGTGAGGCGCTCGGCGTACTGCATCTGAAGGGCTCGATCGTCGACGACACCCTGATTTACACCGGCGCCAGCTTTAACGATGTCTACCTGCACCAGCATCAGCGCTATCGCTACGATCGCTATCAGCTGATCGCCAATCCGCAGCTGGCCGATACCATGATCGACTGGATCGACAACAACCTGATTCAGGCCGAGGCGGTGCATCGTCTGGACCAGCACGAACGCCCGAAAAGCCCGGAAATTAAAAATGAAACCCGGCAGTTCCGCCAGGACCTGCGCGGCTATGACTATAAGTTTAAGGGTGATGCCGGCAATGAAGTACTGGCCGTGACGCCGCTGGTAGGCCTTGGCAAACACAGCCTGCTGAATAAAACCATTTATCACCTGATGCCGTGCACCGAGCAGAAGCTGACCATCTGCACCCCCTACTTCAACCTGCCGGCGATCCTGGCGCGCAACATTATCGCCCTGCTGCGCCAGGGAAAACAGGTTGAGATCATCATCGGCGATAAGACCGCCAACGACTTCTATATACCGGAGGATCAGCCGTTCAAAATCATCGGTGCGCTGCCCTACCTGTATGAGATTAACCTGCGCCGCTTCCTCAGCCGCCTGCAGTACTACGTCAGCGCCGGTCAGCTGACCGTGCGGTTGTGGAAAGACGGTGAAAACAGCTATCACCTGAAGGGCATGTGGGTCGACGAGGAGTGGATGCTGATTACCGGCAACAACCTCAATCCGCGCGCCTGGCGTCTGGACCTGGAAAATGCGGTGCTGATCCACGATCCGCTGCAGCAGCTGGCCGAACAGCGCGAGCATGAACTGCAGCTGATCCGTCAGCATACCACGGTGGTAGAACACTTCCGCGATCTGCAAAGCATCGCTGACTATCCGTTGAAAGTGCGCAAACTGATCCGACGCCTGCGGCGCATCCGTATTGACCGGCTGATCAGCCGCATCCTCTGAGCATTGCCACCTTGGTCAGGCCCTGTTTTTACAGGGCTTTTTTACAGGAGTCCGCATGCGTCATCTTTTACCCCTGCTGTTGCTCTGTTGTAGCGGCTGCACTCATCTGGCGCAGGATCGCTGGACCGGGCGCGACAAAGCACAGCACTTTATCTCTTCCGCTTTCCTCACCGCCGCCGGTAATGCTTACGGCGAGCACCAGAACTGGAGCGAAGGGCGCAGCGCCACCTTCGGCCTGATGTTTGCCATCAGTCTGGGCGCAGGGAAAGAGCTGTACGACAGCCGGGAGGGCGGCACCGGCTGGAGCTGGAAAGACTTCGCATGGGACGTAGCCGGTGCCGCCACCGGCTACAGTCTGTGGAACCTGACACGCTAACGTGTTGGTCGGTGAGATCTGCGCTGCGGGTTACAGTTTCAGCCCTTTGCCACGGCGATGCAGCATCAGTGAAACGGCAAACGCCACGGCACCGAGAAGTGAGACATACCAGAAGAAGCTGGTTTCACTGCCAGCCGCTTTCAACGACAGCGCGACATACTCCGCCGAGCCACCAAACAGCGCATTAGCCACCGCATAAGAGAGCCCAACGCCGAGCGCACGCACCTGTGGCGGAAACATTTCAGCCTTAAGAATACCGCTGATCGAGGTGTAAAAACTGGTAATCAGCAGTGCCAGCATCACCAGCGCAAACGCCAGCAGCGGGCTGCTGACGCTCTGCAGCAGCGTCAGGATCGGCACGGTACAGACTGCCGCACAACCACCAAAGATCAGCATAGAGTTACGCCGGCCAATTTTATCGGAAAGACTACCGATCAGCGGTTGCAGCAGCATAAAAATAAACAGTGCCGCGGTCATCAGCATGCTGGCGGTTTTATGATCCATGCCCGCGGTGTTCACCAGGTACTTCTGCATGTAGGTGGTGAAGGTGTAGAAGCTCAGCGAGCCACCGGCGGTAAAGCCCAGCACCATAATAAACGCACGGCGGTGCTGCCACAGGCCCCGCAGCGATCCTGCATCTTTATGCTTGCGGGTCGCCGCGTCGGAGGTTTCATTCAGCGAGCGCCGCAGGTAAAGCGCAACAATCGCCAGCACAGCCCCCAGCGCAAAAGGAATGCGCCAGCCCCAGCTGCGCAACGCCTCATCAGACAGCACCTGTTGCAGCACTACCACCGTTAGCAGCGCCAGCAACTGGCCGCCTATCAGGGTAACGTACTGAAAAGAAGCGTAAAATCCTTTACGCCCTTCAACTGCCACCTCACTCATATAGGTGGCACTGGTACCGTACTCGCCGCCTACCGACAGCCCCTGGAACAACCTTGCCAGCAGCAGCAGCGCCGGTGCCCAGACGCCAATAGTGGCATAACCGGGCAGGCAGGCGATGACCAGCGAGCCAAAACACATCATACAGACCGAGATCAGCATCGAGGTTTTACGCCCGTGCCTGTCGCCGATGTAGCCAAACAGCCAGCCGCCGATAGGCCGCATCAGAAAGCCGGCGGCAAATACGCCAGCGGTTTGCAGTAGCTGCGTGGTGGTGTTACCGCTGGGGAAAAAGATATGTGCAAAATAGAGCGAACAGAACGAATAGACGTAGAAGTCGAACCACTCCACCAGGTTACCGGAAGAGGCGCCAACGATAGCGCGAATACGTTGTTGCGGGGTAAGCGAATCAGCGGCGTTAGCCGACAGCTCAGAGATGGACTCAGCCATGATTTATCCTCGTTAGTTAACCTTCTTAGCCTGATAACGGCGGCATCCTGCCGCAGAGATGTAAGAAAAATCTGTCTATAAGATTATGTTTTATAGGTTCTTTAAGCATTTACCGCCATTTGATTATGGCACAGTAAACGTATTACGCCTGTTCGAGTTAGGCAGGGTTAGCAGGAGGATGCTCTGAATAACCAGAGAGTGCGAGCTATCATATCGCAACGTTTTGGCTGGATGATTTGAAAGAAAGAGAACTGCCTCTTGCTTTATTCGCCGAAACTGAAGACGCAAAAAAGCCCCATGCTTTCGCATGAGGCTTATTGCTTAATTTGATGCCTGGCAGTTCCCTACTCTCGCATGGGGAGGCCCCACACTACCATCGGCGCTACGGCGTT
>NZ_JRZZ01000063.1:0-13935 GCF_002865965.1 Erwinia sp. B116 | reverse complement strand
TTCCGTACAACTGACGTGACCGGTACCATCGAACTGCCAGAAGGCGTAGAGATGGTAATGCCAGGCGACAACATTCAGATGGTTGTTACCCTGATCCACCCAATCGCGATGGACGACGGTCTGCGTTTCGCCATCCGTGAAGGCGGCCGTACCGTGGGTGCAGGTGTTGTTGCTAAAGTTATCGCTTAATCGCTGATAATATTTGACGCAACGCACGAGAAAAGGGCATCATTTGATGCCCTTTTTCTACGCTGTAACATAGAACCTGGCTCATCAGTGATTTTCGGTCATAATCATTGCTGAGGCAGGCTCTGTAGCACGGCGTAAAAACCCATAATTTTCAAGCATGTCTTGAGATTAATGGCTATGCCGGGTGGTGCCTTTGCACATTATTCGGTTCGGTTGCCTCGTTTTGCGGGGCAAAAGTGTTTCTGATTTATTCTGGCAGGTTGGTTTATGAGTGCTAATACCGAAGCTCAAGGGAGCGGACGCGGCCTGGAAGTGATCAAGTGGTTAGGTGTGGCAGTACTGCTGATCGCTGCTATCGTCGGCAACTATTATTATCGCGGCGTGACTCTGCCGCTGCGCGCGCTGGCCGTCGTTGTTCTGATCGCAGCCGCAGCAGGCGTTGCCCTGCTGACCATCAAAGGCAAAGCAACACTGGCTTTCGCCCGTGAAGCCCGCACTGAAGTTCGCAAAGTCATCTGGCCTACTCGTCAGGAAACGTTGCACACCACGTTAATCGTTGCCGCGGTAACTGCCGTGATGTCACTGATTTTGTGGGGGCTGGATGGCATTCTGGTCCGTCTGGTATCGTTTATCACTGGCCTGAGGTTCTAAGATGTCTGAAGCCCCAAAAATGCGCTGGTACGTCGTTCAGGCGTTTTCCGGTTTTGAAGGCCGCGTATCGCAGTCGCTGCGCGAGCATATCAAATTACACAATATGGAAGAGCTGTTTGGCGAAGTCATGGTTCCAACCGAAGAAGTGGTTGAGATCCGTGGTGGCCAGCGCCGCAAAAGCGAGCGCAAGTTCTTCCCGGGCTATGTGCTGGTGCAGATGGTCATGAACGATGCCAGCTGGCACCTGGTGCGCAGCGTGCCACGCGTGATGGGCTTTATCGGTGGTACCTCTGACCGTCCGGCGCCGATCAGCGATAAAGAAGTTGACGCGATCATGAACCGTCTGCAGCAGGTTGGTGACAAGCCACGTCCTAAAACGCTGTTTGAGCCGGGTGAACTGGTTCGCGTTAGCGATGGTCCATTTGCGGACTTCAACGGCGTGGTGGAAGAAGTCGACTACGAGAAAAGCCGCCTGAAAGTATCTGTTTCCATCTTCGGCCGTGCTACGCCGGTTGAGCTGGACTTCGGTCAGGTTGAGAAAGGCTAATCCCCTTTGCGCGCAGTGCGAAAAATCGCGCTGTGCGGCATAAAATTTACACAATTGTCCTGAACGGATGGTTGCGAAAGGCGCGAAATTGCACTATTATTTCGCGCCTTTTGTTTTTACACGCTGGCAACGGCGGGTAAATATTAATCACGGGGAGCTTCTCACGAAGCGTTATCACCCAATAGAGGAATTATCATGGCTAAGAAAGTACAAGCCTACGTTAAGCTGCAGGTTGCAGCTGGTATGGCAAACCCGAGCCCACCGGTTGGTCCAGCTCTGGGTCAGCAAGGCGTTAACATCATGGAATTCTGTAAAGCGTTTAACGCCAAAACAGAATCCCTTGAGAAAGGTCTTCCAACTCCGGTTGTGATCACCGTTTACTCTGACCGTTCTTTCACCTTCGTTACCAAAACCCCTCCTGCAGCAGTACTGCTGAAGAAAGCGGCTGGTATCAAGTCTGGTTCTGGCAAGCCGAACAAAGACAAAGTAGGTAAAGTATCCCGTGCTCAGGTACGTGAAATCGCAGAAACCAAAGCTGCGGACATGACTGGTGCTGACGTTGAAGCGATGACTCGCTCAATCGAAGGTACTGCTCGTTCCATGGGCCTGGTTGTAGAGGACTAAGAAATGGCTAAGCTGACCAAGCGCATGCGCGTGATCCGTGACAAAGTTGATTCAACTAAACAGTATGACATCAACGAAGCTGTTGCTCTGCTGAAAGAACTGGCTACTGCCAAGTTCGTTGAAAGCGTTGACGTAGCGGTAAACCTGGGCATCGATGCTCGTAAATCTGACCAGAACGTGCGTGGTGCAACTGTACTGCCACACGGTACTGGCCGTTCCGTTCGCGTTGCCGTATTTGCCCAGGGCGCAAACGCTGAAGCTGCTAAAGCAGCCGGCGCTGAGCTGGTAGGTATGGAAGATCTGGCTGACCAGATCAAAAAAGGCGAAATGAACTTCGACGTGGTTATCGCATCTCCTGATGCAATGCGCGTTGTTGGCCAGCTGGGTCAGGTTCTGGGCCCACGCGGTCTGATGCCAAACCCGAAAGTCGGTACTGTAACCCCTAACGTTGCTGAAGCAGTGAAAAACGCTAAAGCGGGTCAGGTTCGTTACCGTAACGACAAAAACGGTATCATCCATACCACTATTGGTAAGGTTGACTTCGATACCGATAAGCTGAAAGAAAACCTGGAATCCCTGCTGGTTGCGCTGAAAAAAGCAAAACCTTCTCAGGCGAAAGGCGTTTTCATCAAGAAAGTTAGCCTGTCCACCACCATGGGTGCTGGCGTGGCAATCGATCAGGCTGGCCTGAACGCTGCTGCTAACTAATCTGCTTTACGTGGGCTAAATTTTCATCTAGAATCTTTGGCCCATTGTTCTGTTATTATGCAGAACTTCTAATCGAGTCATTCGAGTTGTAGCAAAGCGGCAACTGAGTGAATCCACAGGTGCGTAGTTCACTACGTGACTGGGGTGAATGAAGGCAGCCAACGCAGCGGCAGCTTGAAGGACGATGTATTAGACAGATTTTTAGGTTGGAGCCAGGCCTATCCTGGCCTCCGTCCAAGACCGCAGGTGTTTCGCAAGAGACTTAATTTCCTGCGTAGACGGTGACAGAACCAAAAGAATATTTTTATAGTCTTTGCTGGATCTGCTCACCGTGTTTTAGCGCCTGGCCGTGGTAACACGGTTCAGGTGAAGTGAGTTCCGGGGAAATTCATCTCCGGCTAAAATCCAGGAGCACAAGCTAATGGCCTTAAATCTTCAAGACAAACAAGCGATTGTTGCTGAAGTCAGCGAAGTAGCCAAAGGCGCGCTGTCTGCGGTAGTTGCGGATTCTCGTGGCGTTACCGTAGACAAAATGACCGAACTGCGTAAAGCAGCTCGTGAAGCTGGCGTAGTGATGCGTGTTGTTCGTAACACCCTGCTGCGTCGCGTTGTTGAGGGTACTCAGTTTGAGTGCCTGAAAGACACCTTCACCGGTCCTACCTTGATTGCATATTCTATGGAACACCCGGGCGCTGCTGCTCGTCTGTTCAAAGATTTCGCGAAAGCGAATGCAAAATTTGAGGTTAAAGCTGCGGCCTTTGAAGGCGAGCTGATCAGTGCGGCTCAGATCGACCGCCTGGCAACTCTGCCTACCTACGATGAAGCAGTTGCACGCCTGATGGCAACCATGAAAGAAGCCGCTGCCGGCAAACTGGTTCGCACTCTGGCTGCTGTTCGCGATCAGAAAGAAGCTGCTTAATCAGCCTTTCTTTTCACGTTCATTTGCTTACGTATAAACTTTTTCTGAATTTAGGAACACGAAATGTCAATCACTAAAGACCAAATCATTGAAGGCGTTGCAGCTCTGTCTGTAATGGAAATCGTTGAACTGATCGCCGCTATGGAAGAGAAGTTCGGCGTGTCTGCTGCTGCAGCTGTTGCTGTTGCTGCTGGCCCGGCAGAAGCTGTTGAAGAAAAAACTGAGTTCGACGTTGTACTGAAAGCTATCGGCGCTAACAAAGTTGCCGTGATCAAAGCAGTACGTGGCGCAACTGGTCTGGGCCTGAAAGAAGCCAAAGACCTGGTTGAGTCTGCACCTGCTGCCCTGAAAGAAGGCATCAGCAAAGACGACGCAGAAGCTCTGAAGAAATCTCTGGAAGAAGCTGGCGCAGAAGTTGAAGTTAAATAAGCCAACCTTCCAGGTTGCAGCTTGAGTCTGACATTACGTTAGCTCAGGCTGATGGCTGGTGACTTTTTGGTCACCAGCCTTTTTGCGCTCTATAGCATCAATGGTCTTTCACACTGTTTAGCCATTGATTAGCTTAATATCTTTCTCTATCGACGACTTAATATACTGCCATCCCTCCATGGGCTCCCCGCCCGGAAAGCGGCAATGAAATGGTTTAAGCGTGATAGAAAGAGGTATTACAAAAGGCGTTCTGCCTTTTGCACAACACAAAACAGCGTTGCATGAACTGTCCCCTCTGGACGGACAGAAAGGTTCTACTTTTCAGCGAGCTGAGGAACCCAATGGTTTACTCCTATACCGAGAAAAAACGCATTCGTAAGGATTTTGGAAAACGTCCACAAGTACTGGACATTCCTTATCTCCTTTCTATCCAGCTTGACTCGTTCCAGAAGTTTATCGAGCAAGATTCGGAAGGTCAGTATGGTCTGGAAGCAGCATTCCGTTCCGTATTCCCGATCCAAAGCTATAGCGGTAACTCTGAGCTGCAGTACGTCAGCTACCGTTTAGGCGAACCTGTCTTTGATGTGAAAGAGTGTCAGATTCGTGGCGTCACGTACTCTGCACCGCTGCGCGTTAAACTGCGCCTGGTGATCTACGAGCGCGAAGCGCCGGAAGGCACCGTTAAAGATATCAAAGAACAAGAAGTATACATGGGCGAAATCCCGCTCATGACTGACAACGGTACCTTTGTGATCAATGGTACCGAGCGCGTTATCGTTTCTCAGCTGCATCGTAGCCCTGGTGTCTTCTTCGACAGCGATAAGGGTAAAACCCACTCGTCGGGTAAAGTGCTGTATAACGCACGTATCATCCCTTACCGCGGTTCATGGTTAGACTTCGAGTTCGACCCGAAAGATAACCTGTTCGTCCGTATTGACCGTCGCCGTAAACTGCCTGCGACCATCATTCTGCGCGCGCTGAACTACACCACCGAACAGATCCTTGACCTGTTCTTCGATAAAGTGGTGTACCAGATCCGTGATAATAAGCTGCAGATGGAGCTGGTCCCGGAACGCCTGCGCGGTGAAACTGCGTCCTTCGATATCGAAGCGAACGGCACCGTTTACGTCGAAAAAGGTCGTCGCATTACTGCGCGTCATATTCGCCAGCTGGAAAAAGATGACGTTCAACACATCGAAGTTCCGGTTGAATACATCGCGGGCAAAGTCGTTGCTAAAGATTACATCGACGAAAGCACCGGTGAGCTGCTGGTTGCGGCGAACATGGAGCTGTCGCTGGATCTGCTGGCTAAACTGAGCCAGTCCGGTCACAAGCGCATCGAAACGCTGTTCACCAATGACCTGGACCACGGTTCGTACATGTCCGAAACCGTGCGCGTCGACCCAACCAACGATCGCCTGAGCGCGCTGGTTGAGATCTACCGCATGATGCGTCCTGGTGAGCCACCGACGCGTGAAGCGGCTGAAAACCTGTTCGAGAACCTGTTCTTCTCAGAAGACCGCTACGACCTGTCTGCGGTGGGTCGTATGAAGTTCAACCGTTCTCTGCTGCGTGATGAGATCGAAGGTTCCGGTATTCTGAGCAAAGACGACATCATTCAGGTGATGAAGAAGCTGATCGGGATCCGTAACGGTATTGGCGAAGTGGATGATATCGACCACCTCGGCAACCGTCGAATTCGTTCCGTTGGCGAAATGGCTGAAAACCAGTTCCGTGTTGGTCTGGTGCGCGTTGAGCGTGCGGTTAAAGAGCGTCTGTCCCTGGGCGATCTGGACACCCTGATGCCTCAGGACATGATCAACGCCAAGCCAATCTCGGCCGCGGTGAAAGAGTTCTTCGGTTCCAGCCAGCTGTCACAGTTTATGGACCAGAACAACCCGTTGTCTGAGATCACGCACAAGCGTCGTATCTCTGCACTGGGCCCGGGCGGTCTGACGCGTGAGCGTGCAGGCTTCGAAGTTCGAGACGTACACCCGACTCACTACGGTCGCGTATGTCCAATCGAAACGCCGGAAGGTCCAAACATCGGTCTGATCAACTCCCTGTCCGTGTACGCACAGACTAACGAGTATGGTTTCCTGGAAACCCCATACCGTCGCGTGCGCGATGGCGTGGTGACCGACGAAATTCATTACCTCTCTGCGATTGAAGAGGGTAACTACGTTATCGCTCAGGCTAACACCAACCTCGACGACGAAGGTCACTTCGTAGACGACCTGGTGACCTGCCGTAGCAAAGGCGAGTCGAGCCTGTTCAGCCGCGATCAGGTTGACTACATGGACGTATCCACCCAACAGGTGGTTTCCGTCGGTGCGTCACTGATCCCGTTCCTGGAACACGATGACGCCAACCGTGCATTGATGGGTGCAAACATGCAACGTCAGGCCGTACCAACCCTGCGCGCGGATAAACCGCTGGTAGGTACAGGTATGGAGCGCGCGGTAGCGGTTGACTCCGGCGTAACTGCCGTAGCGAAACGTGGTGGTACCGTACAGTACGTTGATGCATCCCGTATCGTTATCAAAGTTAACGAAGACGAGATGTACCCTGGCGAAGCCGGCATCGACATCTACAACCTGACCAAGTACACCCGTTCGAACCAGAACACCTGCATCAACCAGATGCCATGCGTGAACCTGGGCGAACCGATTGAACGTGGCGACGTGCTGGCTGACGGTCCTTCAACCGACCTCGGCGAACTGGCTCTTGGCCAGAACATGCGCGTAGCGTTCATGCCGTGGAACGGCTACAACTTCGAAGACTCCATCTTAGTCTCCGAGCGCGTAGTACAGGAAGACCGCTTCACCACCATCCACATCCAGGAACTGGCGTGTGTCTCTCGTGACACCAAGCTGGGGCCGGAAGAGATCACCGCTGACATCCCTAACGTGGGTGAGGCTGCGCTCTCCAAGCTGGATGAGTCTGGTATCGTTTATATCGGTGCAGAAGTGACCGGTGGCGACATTCTGGTTGGTAAGGTAACGCCGAAGGGTGAAACTCAGCTGACGCCAGAAGAGAAGCTGCTGCGTGCGATCTTCGGTGAGAAAGCGTCTGACGTTAAAGACTCTTCCCTGCGCGTGCCTAACGGCGTGTCAGGTACCGTTATCGACGTTCAGGTCTTCACCCGCGATGGCGTAGAGAAAGACAAGCGCGCGCTGGAAATCGAAGAGATGCAGCTGAAGCAGGCGAAGAAAGACCTGTCTGAAGAGCTGAAGATCCTCGAAGCGGGCCTGTTCAGCCGTATTCAATACCTGCTGGTTGCCGGCGGTGTGGAAGCGGACAAACTGGACAAGCTGCCTCGCGAGCGCTGGCTGGAACTGGGCCTGACCGACGAAGAGAAACAGAACCAGCTGGAACAGCTGGCTGAGCAGTACGACGAGCTGAAGCACGAGTTTGAGAAGAAACTTGAAGCCAAGCGCCGCAAAATCACTCAGGGCGATGACCTGGCACCAGGCGTGCTGAAAATCGTTAAAGTGTATCTGGCCGTTAAACGTCAGATCCAGCCTGGTGACAAGATGGCAGGTCGTCACGGGAACAAAGGTGTTATCTCCAAGATCAACCCGATCGAAGATATGCCATACGATGAGAACGGTACGCCGGTCGATATCGTACTGAACCCGCTGGGCGTTCCATCGCGTATGAACATCGGTCAGATTCTTGAAACCCACCTGGGTATGGCTGCGAAAGGCATCGGCGAGAAAATCAACGCCATGCTGAAGAAGCAGGAAGAAGTGTCCAAGCTGCGTGAGTTTATTCAGCGCGCCTACGATCTGGGCACCGACGTGCGTCAGAAAGTTGACCTGAACACCTTCACCGACGACGAAGTGCTGCGTCTGGCAGAGAACCTGAAAAAAGGTATGCCAATCGCCACTCCGGTGTTTGACGGCGCGAAAGAGAGCGAGATCAAAGAGCTGCTGCAGCTCGGCGGCCTGCCTTCTTCTGGCCAGATCACCCTGTTCGACGGTCGTACCGGTGAGCAGTTCGAGCGTCAGGTTACCGTTGGCTACATGTACATGCTGAAACTTAACCACCTGGTTGATGACAAGATGCATGCACGTTCTACCGGTTCCTACAGCCTGGTTACTCAGCAGCCGCTGGGTGGTAAGGCGCAGTTCGGTGGTCAGCGCTTCGGTGAGATGGAAGTATGGGCACTGGAAGCATACGGTGCCGCATATACCCTGCAGGAAATGCTGACCGTGAAGTCTGATGACGTTAACGGCCGTACCAAGATGTATAAAAACATCGTTGACGGCAACCATCAGATGGAACCGGGCATGCCAGAATCCTTCAACGTACTGTTGAAAGAGATTCGCTCGCTGGGTATCAACATCGAGCTGGAAGACGAGTAATCACTCCCCCACCTTCGGGATGCACGTCGCTAACGCGCCGGCAGCCTGAAACCGGGGGGTACTCGCACTTGCTGTACTGGTTACAGGGCGCCCGGGTCACTCCGGGCGTTTCTGAGAAGTCTCACTCCGACGGGAGCTAATCCGTGAAAGACTTACTTAAGTTTCTGAAAGCACAAACTAAGACCGAAGAGTTTGATGCGATCAAAATCGCGCTGGCATCGCCAGACATGATCCGTTCATGGTCTTTTGGTGAAGTTAAGAAACCAGAAACCATCAACTACCGTACGTTCAAACCAGAACGTGACGGCCTTTTCTGTGCGCGTATTTTCGGGCCGGTAAAAGACTATGAGTGCCTGTGCGGTAAGTACAAGCGCCTGAAACACCGTGGTGTGATCTGTGAGAAGTGTGGCGTTGAAGTTACACAAACCAAGGTTCGCCGTGAGCGCATGGGCCACATTGAGCTGGCTTCCCCGACTGCGCACATCTGGTTCCTGAAATCGCTGCCTTCGCGCATCGGTTTACTGCTGGATATGCCGCTGCGTGATATCGAACGTGTGCTGTACTTCGAATCTTACGTGGTGGTTGAAGGCGGTATGACCAACCTCGAAAAGCGCCAGATCCTGACTGAAGAGCAGTATCTTGACGCGCTGGAAGAGTTTGGTGATGAATTCGACGCCAAAATGGGTGCGGAAGCGATCCAGGCCCTGTTGAAAAACATGGATCTGGAGCAAGAGTGCGAGCAGCTGCGTGAAGAGCTGACCGAAACCAACTCCGAAACCAAGCGTAAAAAGCTGACCAAGCGTATCAAGCTGCTGGAAGCGTTCGTACAATCTGGTAACAAGCCAGAGTGGATGATCCTGACCGTGCTGCCGGTACTGCCACCGGATCTGCGTCCGCTGGTTCCGCTGGACGGCGGTCGTTTCGCGACATCAGATCTGAACGATCTGTACCGTCGTGTGATCAACCGTAACAACCGTCTGAAACGCCTGCTGGATCTGGCTGCGCCAGACATCATCGTACGCAACGAAAAACGTATGCTGCAGGAAGCGGTCGATGCGCTGCTGGATAACGGCCGTCGCGGTCGTGCGATCACCGGTTCGAACAAACGTCCTCTGAAATCTTTGGCCGATATGATCAAAGGTAAACAGGGTCGTTTCCGTCAGAACCTGCTGGGTAAACGTGTAGACTATTCAGGCCGTTCGGTTATTACCGTAGGTCCATACCTGCGCCTGCACCAGTGTGGTCTGCCGAAGAAAATGGCACTGGAGCTGTTCAAACCGTTCATCTACGGCAAGCTGGAGCTGCGTGGTCTTGCTACCACCATCAAAGCCGCTAAGAAAATGGTTGAGCGTGAAGAAGCTGTCGTCTGGGATATCCTGGATGAAGTGATCCGCGAACACCCGGTCCTGCTGAACCGTGCACCAACCCTGCACCGTCTGGGCATCCAGGCGTTTGAGCCAGTACTGATCGAAGGTAAAGCGATTCAGCTGCACCCGCTGGTTTGTGCGGCATACAACGCCGACTTCGATGGTGACCAGATGGCTGTTCACGTACCGCTGACGCTGGAAGCCCAGCTGGAAGCGCGTGCGCTGATGATGTCGACCAACAACATCCTGTCGCCTGCGAACGGTGAGCCAATCATCGTTCCTTCTCAGGACGTTGTACTGGGTCTGTACTACATGACACGCGACTGTGTTAACGCCAAAGGCGAAGGCATGGTGCTGAGCGGTCCGAAAGAAGCTGAGCGTATTTACCGCGCCGGCCTCGCGTCTCTGCACGCTCGCGTTAAGGTGCGTATCACCGAACATGAGAAAGACGATCAGGGCGTCTGGACCTCTAAAACCAGCCTGATCGACACCACCATTGGTCGTGCGATCCTGTGGATGATCGTGCCAAAAGGCCTGCCTTACTCTATCGTCAACCAGGCGTTAGGTAAGAAAGCGATCTCTAAGATGCTGAACACCTGTTACCGCATCCTGGGCCTGAAACCAACGGTTATCTTTGCTGACCAGACCATGTACACCGGCTTTGCCTATGCGGCACGTTCAGGTGTGTCTGTCGGTATCGACGACATGGTGATCCCAGCGAAGAAAGTGGAAATCATCACCGAAGCGGAAGCGGAAGTGGCTGAGATCCAGCAGCAGTTCCAGTCTGGTCTGGTTACCGCTGGCGAACGCTATAACAAAGTGATCGATATCTGGGCTGCGGCCAACGAACGCGTTGCGAAAGCGATGATGGAAAACCTCTCTACAGAAGCCGTGATTAACCGTGACGGTGAAGAAGAGAAGCAGGTTTCCTTCAACAGCATCTTTATGATGGCCGACTCCGGTGCGCGTGGTTCTCCGGCACAGATTCGTCAGCTGGCGGGTATGCGTGGTCTGATGGCCAAGCCAGATGGCTCAATCATCGAAACGCCAATCACCGCGAACTTCCGTGAAGGTCTGAACGTACTCCAGTACTTCATCTCGACCCACGGTGCGCGTAAAGGCCTTGCGGATACCGCACTGAAAACCGCGAACTCCGGTTACCTGACCCGTCGTCTGGTTGACGTGGCGCAGGATCTGGTGGTGACCGAAGACGATTGTGGTACCCACGAAGGTATCATGATGACCCCGGTTATCGAAGGTGGTGATGTTAAAGAGCCACTGCGTGAGCGCGTTCTGGGTCGTGTGACCGCAGAAGACGTGATCAAGCCAGGTACCGCTGACATCCTGCTGCCGCGCAACACGCTGCTGCATGAAGCCCAGTGTGATCTGTTAGAAGAACACTCTGTTGACAGCCTGAAAGTGCGTTCCGTAGTAAGCTGCGAAACTGACTTCGGCGTGTGTGCGCACTGCTACGGTCGCGACCTGGCACGTGGTCACATCATCAACAAAGGTGAAGCGATCGGTGTTATTGCGGCCCAGTCAATCGGTGAGCCGGGTACCCAGCTGACGATGCGTACCTTCCACATCGGTGGTGCGGCATCTCGTGCGGCTGCGGAATCCAGCATTCAGGTGAAGAACAAAGGTACCCTGAAACTGATCAACGCCAAGTCGGTAACTAACTCCGCTGGCAAGCTGGTGATCACCTCGCGTAACGTTGAACTGAAAATGATCGACGAATTTGGTCGTACCAAAGAGAGCTATAAAGTTCCTTATGGTGCCTCCATGGCGAAAGGTGACGGTGAGCAGGTTGCAGCGGGTGAGACCGTCGCAAACTGGGATCCACACACCATGCCGGTTATCACCGAAGTGAGCGGTTTCATTCGCTTCACCGACATGATTGACGGCCAGACCATTACCCGCCAGACGGACGACCTGACCGGTCTCTCCTCGCTGATCATTCTGGACAGTGCTGAACGTACTGCCGGTGCGAAAGATCTGCGTCCGGCGCTGAAAATCGTTGATGCCAACGGTAATGATGTCCTGATCCCTGGCACCGACATGCCTGCGCAGTACTTCCTGCCAGGTAAAGCGATCGTGCAGCTGGAAGATGGCATCAAGATCAGCTCGGGTGATACCCTGGCGCGTGTTCCGCAGGAATCTGGCGGTACCAAGGACATCACCGGTGGTCTGCCACGCGTTGCTGACCTGTTCGAAGCCCGTCGTCCGAAAGAGCCAGCTATCCTGGCGGAGATCAGCGGTATTATCTCCTTCGGTAAAGAGACCAAAGGTAAGCGCCGTCTGGTGATTACTCCGGTTGATGGCAGCGAACCTTACGAAGAGATGATTCCGAAATGGCGTCAGCTGAACGTATTCGAAGGTGAGCGCGTGGAACGCGGTGACGTGGTTTCCGATGGCCCTGAGTCTCCACATGACATTCTGCGTCTGCGTGGCGTGCATGCGGTGACCCGTTACATCACTAACGAAGTGCAGGAAGTTTACCGCCTGCAGGGCGTTAAGATTAACGATAAGCACATTGAAGTTATCGTTCGTCAGATGCTGCGTAAAGCGACCATCGAAAGCGCGGGAAGCTCTGACTTCCTCGACGGTGAGCAGGTTGAGTTCTCACGCGTGAAGATCTCCAACCGCGATCTGGAAAACAACGGCAAAATCGCAGCGACCTATGCCCGCGATCTGCTGGGTATCACCAAGGCGTCCCTGGCAACCGAGTCGTTCATCTCTGCGGCTTCGTTCCAGGAAACCACGCGCGTACTGACCGAAGCAGCCGTTGCGGGCAAACGCGACGAACTGCGCGGCCTGAAAGAGAACGTGATCGTTGGCCGTCTGATCCCAGCCGGTACCGGTTACGCTTATCATCAGGATCGTATGCGTCGTAAAGCCGCGGGCGAAGCCCCGGTTGTACCGCAGGTGACCGCAGATGAAGCTTCTGCCAGCCTGGCTGAACTGCTGAACGCCGGTCTCGGCGGCGGCAACGACGAGTAATCGTCGCTCAGTTATGGCATAGTAAAAACCGCTCTCCGGAGCGGTTTTTTTTTGCTTATGGAAAAGTAATTCGGGATAAAACAATGAAAAAAATAAAGTTATTATTGGCCGCGCTGGGCCTGGCGATGACTGCGCCGCTGCTGGCGGCAGAGAACAGCCAGGTACCGCTGCAGAAGGTGTTTAAACAGTGGCAGGTTACCTGCAACAATGTTAACGACTGCGACGTGCGTAATATGGATGAAGGGCTGCGGATTATTATCGCACGTCAGGCCGGGCCGCAGGGCGCGGTGTCGCTGCGTTTTCAGGGGTTTGGCAATGACGACCCGCAGGGGGTCTGGCTGGACGGGCAGCGCTGGAACAGCGAGCTGAGCTTCTCAAAGGCCGCTGAGGATGACTTAAACGTGGCCAGCACGGACAGCCTGGCGACCGTGCAGCGGTGGGTGCAGGCAAGTAAGAATGCCCTGAAGCTGTCGCTGGCACCGAACGGCGATGCGGCCTCGCTCAGCGGCCTGAACGCAGCGCTGCTGCTGGTGGATGAGCGTCAGGGGCGGCTGAATAATCAGACCGCGCTGCTGAAGGTTGGCAATAACGAACCAGACCAGGTACCGGCCCGGCCACGGCCGCCGGCGTTCAGCTTTACGCCGCCGAAGGTGGTGGCGCTGACCAACGCGCAGGCGCTGATTGACGGTGCGATCAAAGCCAACCTGCCGCTGCTGCAGAAAGAGGGCTGTGAGCCGGACGCAGAAAGTCGCGAACGCAGTGAGGCGCAGCCGCTGAACGCTCAGCAGGCGCTGGTGATGATCAACTGCGGGCTGGGTGCCTATCAGTCCTCCAGCATGCTTTTTATCAGTGACCGTGCTGATGCCACCCGCTCAACGCAACTGACGCTCTCGCTGCCGGTAGCGGGCGAATCGGGCCAGCCGGAACGTCTGAGCTGGTTTACCGAGGGCGGCTACGATCCTGCCGCCGGTGAACTGTACTTTTCAGGACGCGGGCGCGGCATTGCCGACTGCGGCCATAACGGCAGCTGGAAGTATGACGGTAAGGATTTTCATCTGGCCAGCTATAACAACCAGCCGTCCTGTAACGGCGGTGAGCCGGGTGACTGGCCGTCGTTGTGGGTGAGCGAAG
>NZ_JRZZ01000062.1:0-13951 GCF_002865965.1 Erwinia sp. B116 | reverse complement strand
TTTGTCATGTGAGTCACCTCTGGTTGAGAGTTTACTCACTTAGTCGCGTGTCCACTATTGATGGGTAAGATCAACTTACCTTACTCGCTTTTTGTAATCAATCCCTAGACATTCCCAACACGCACTTTAAAATAAATATCTATTAAATCCGATAATCTAAAAAAAACAATGCAATCAATCCAGTTCGACCTTCACAAACTTGGATGGAAGGCTTTCGAGGATCTCGTATCATGTATCTTGAAAGAGACCTTTGGGCAGACATTTCAAGTATTCTCTGACGGCGTTGATGGCGGCCGCGATGGGGCTTTCTATGGCACTTGGTCTGGAACTGGTTTCGGCGAAGACATCAGCAGTAGTTTTACTACTCAATGTAAACATTCCAGCAAACAAGATATGAAGCTTTCAAAGGGAGCTGTTAGTGATGAACTTCCTAAGATTGAGCGGCTTGTGAGTAAAGGGCTTGCCGATGTATACCTTCTATTCACTAATTATTCAGTTTCAGCTGAAACAGCCGCCTTGATGGAAGAGGACATGCGGAAAGCTGGTGCAAAGTTCGCAAGGATTTACGGTGCCGAATGGATAAACCACAGCATATCCTTACACCCAAGTCTTAGGCGTATGGTACCCCGAATATATGGTCTTGGTGACCTTTCCCAGATAATTACAAATCAGGCATTCCGGCAAGCAAAAAGTGTTCTCGATTCGATTGCACCAGATCTTGCATGCTTCGTCCCCACAGAGGCATACCGCCGTTGTGCTCACGCTCTCAGGGATCACGGATTCGTGATGCTTATAGGTGAACCTGCAAGTGGTAAGACTATGATAGCTAATTTGTTAGCGCTCTCAGCGGCTGATGAGTGGGGGTTGCAAACGCTGATTTTAAGTTCGCCGGAAGATTTGGATAGGCAATGGAACCCAGACGACCCAGGACAATTTTTTTGGGTTGACGATGCTTTTGGATCAAATCATTGCGACTTTAATCGAGTCCAAGAGTGGAATCAAAGGCTCCCTAAGTTGAAAGCTGCTATACATAAGGGAGCGCGAGTGATTTTCACTTCGCGCAGCTATATCTTCCGTGCAGCCCAGAATCGCTTAAATACAAATAAATTCGAATTGTTTAAAGATAGCCGAGTCACAATTGAAGTTGAGAAACTCTCCGATCCTGAAAAAGCCATGATCCTGTACAACCACCTGAAGCTTGGGAAACAGACTAAAGTATTTCGAAGGGCGATAAAGAGTTTTCTACCGTCAGCAGTAACAGTGCCAAAATTTCTTCCGGAAATTGCCCGGAGATTCGCCAATCCGCAGTTCACGAATAAGCTTGTGCCTAACGAAGTTGGGGTCGTTGATTTTTTCTCAAATCCCACGGGGTTCATGGCAGACATTATTGGTGGGCTTGCACCCGCTGAAAGAGCGGCCTTAGCCCTCGTATTTGCTAATGGAGGGGAGCTACCAATCCCACTGCGGTTAGAAAACCCTCAGACAACCAATATCATCACGTCCATGCAATCAAATTTTGGCGACGTAAAAGCTGCATTGTCAGCATTAGATGATTCACTCATCAGAATTAGCAAAACACAAGACGAGCACTACTGGAAATTCCGCCATCCAACCATTCGCGATGCTTTCGCATCTGATGTTTCGGGTAATCCAGAACTCATCGATATCTACCTTTCCGGAGTCACAAAGGAAAGATTAATCGAGGAAATAAGTTGTGGGGATATGGGGATTGAGGGGATAAAACTGGTTGTGCCACATAGTATGTTCAACATCGTTCTGGACATCATCGATCCTAGTGGCAACAGAGCCTCTATTAGTAAGCCAATACTCTCATTTTTGGCAAGCAGGTGTTCACCTGAATTCTTGGGACTTTATTTTAATAACAACAAAACAAAGGCTAACTTGCTTGATTTAATCAACTCTGCGAGAAGATACGATAACAGTCTCACAATATTGGGTAGGCTGAATGAAAATGGTCTACTCGGTGATGAGCTCAGAATAAAAGTACTTGACAGGCTGAGCGTTCTTGCCGCAGTAAACCATTCAGATTGTTTCATCGATGCCGACTTTGTCGGCGTTTTACTCTCGCAAGAAGAGAATGCAGCCAGGCTTTTAGTCCAAAAAGTCAGGTTCTACTCTAACATGAATGAAATAATCCAAGATATAGAGGATTCTTGGGGTACAGATGATGATGTAGACGAAGCATTCTACGACGTCACACGCCTTTTGGAGCGATTTCGTGACGAGAACAATGAACTTTACTGTGCGGATTTTTATGATGAAGATGAATGGCAAAAGTCTGAACAATTGATCCGTGAAATAGAAGCTAAGAAAGATAGGTTGAAGCAGAAGCAATCCGAGGCAGTGGATTACGAAGAATTAGAAACAGAAGAAGCCCAGAGTACAAATTTGTCTTCAGGGCGGAGTATTTTCGATGATGTTGACGAGTAAAATCTTAGCATTATTATTAGTGAAAATTGAGGCCTAAAATGGATTGGGAAATACTCAAACTCTCTCTTGCGCAGCGAGATCTTTCGGGTCTTGATTCAGAATTCACATTGTCAACAAAGCGTTTAGTTTCACTTTTTAAAGCAGATGGGGCACATCTTAATAAATGGTGGGTTATGACCCCGGTAGAGTGGATTTGCCCCTGCTGCAGACGGAAAAAATCAGAAATAGTGAGGCTGAATAAAAATAATTTTTTAAGCTGTCAACTACATGAACATCATGACCATATGAAAGAGGTTGTAAAGTCCCTCTTTGAGGAATTCTCAACAAAGAAAAAAATCATTGTTGCGGATGCTCTCTCTGAACGATTTGCCATAAAGACAGCATTTTCTTTATCAGCCTATGACAATACGGTAATATGTTCTGATTGTAATAAAGCCGATGCTGATGCTAAGCGCTTAGTTAAATGTCATCGTTTTTTTTCATTTTCACCAAGGGAGATATCGGAATTTATTCATATTGCCAGTAATCGCGAACATCAAATAAATTTTGAGGCTGCAAAAAAAGTGTGGGAGAGGGTGGAGCCTGTATTTAATGTTCGCATGGATATGGCTAGAAAATTTGCAACTATAGCTGCCGAGAAACAAGACTGGTATCAACCATCAGAAAAAACCGCTAAACAGACAGAAACTTTAGCCAGGCATTTTTTTAGGATTAATGGATTGTTAGAGTTTGATCAGTATTGGCCTGAAAGTTTACTTTATAACACTGAAGTGTTTAAAGGAACAATCAACTCTTGGAGGATGAAAAAAAGGGTTGTCGCTAAATGTGAGCCAACATTAAATGAAATTTCTCACCTTTCCTCTACTAGGGGGAAATATTGGAATAGATATGATGAGAGATGGGTGTGCCCTTGTTGTAAACGAATTAAAATTGAGTGTGTCAGAGCTTCGAAGAAAAATCCTTGGGTGCTTGAAATAAAGAAAGTTCCTCTATTCAACTCTGAGAAAAAAGCAGTGGATTATGAGAGCGCGGCAATGTGTGCAGATTGTATCGACTCAGTAATACATTTAGGTCGTGAGGCTTTAATCTTAGCTGATTCAGATGCGGTTTTTCCAAGTTCAGTTATCACATTACAGGAGTTGTCTTCTGTAATATTACCTCGGCCCCACTCCAAGCATATTTTTAGGAATGATTTAATAGATGAAATGCTGCCATCGATTATTGAGAGGTGCACTAAGTTTTTTAGGGTGCAAAAAAATAGTTGAAATTAAATTGGCACTTCGATTACGGTAATGGCTGAGAACGGATGGTTTATATAGAAATAAATATTATTACATCTTAAGAAATAAAATAGAATCTGGAAATGTAGCGGGAGTTTATTTCCTTATCTAGGCTTTTAAATAAATCATATATTTTCATTTATTGTCATTAACATTCATGCGGAACTGAAACTCTAGATAATTACTTTTCGATAAAATTAAGAGTTTTAAATTTGGCTTGGGACATATTGATTGTTAAATTATAGGGTTGGATTTTTTTCAAAAAATCACTATTCATACATTTGCTACATATAGTAGGCCCTGTAAGAGTTACCACCCCTGTTTTTTATTTTCCTTTTTAGACCTTATCCCTAAGCCGATCAAGCCACTACAAATCTCTAACCTTAACCTCTTTCACCGCTGCGGCCCAAGGGGCGCTACGCTCGGCTATACAGAGTCAGATTTTTTCTTCCGCGTGATTTCCGTTCCCGTATCGGCTTCCGGTTAATCGTTTCCCAACACAACCCGTCCCGCAAGGGTAAATGGCACGCATGCTGCGCCCTTGCAGGACAGAACGATGCAGGGAAAGCGAACCGTCAGGCGATACGAATACGAAAATCACACCACTGACGGAGAAAAAATCATGATGATTTCCCTGCATACCCAGACTAGCGCCCCTAACACCGCAGCGGCGACCAGCGTATCCCCGCAGGAGCAGTCAGGCTCCTCAAAAACGAAATTTTCTAAAACCAGAACGGATATTTATCAGACAGTTATCGAGAACATCATCACGGCGCTTGAAGCCGGTGTAAAACCGTGGTCCTGCCCGTGGCAGCGTGTATCCGGCATGTCTGGTTTGCCATCCAATTACGCCACCGGCGTATCTTACAGCGGGATGAATATCATGTTGCTGTGGTGCAGTGCGTCAGAACAGGGATTCAATGATTCACGCTGGATGACCTACAAACAGGCAAAAGCGGAGGGCGGGCAGGTACGCAAGGGAGAACACGGCACTACCGCCATTTTCTATACCACGCTGGAGAAGGAAAATGACGACGGGGAAACTGACTATATCCCGATGCTGAAAACTTTTACTGTGTTTAATGTTGAGCAAATTGACGGTTTGCCTCTGAGTGACAAAGCAGTTGGCCTGGCAGAGACCTTTGAGTCGTTACCGCGTGCGGAAGCGCTTTTCCGTAACAGTGGTGCAACCATCATTAAGAAAGGACAAAACGCCTTTTTCCAGCCCTCTACCGATGAAATCTGGCTGCCGGAACGGTACCTTTTTTCTGATGCTGCCAATTTCTACGCTACCGGCCTGCATGAGCTGGTTCACTGGAGCGGGGCAAAAAGTCGCCTGAATCGTGAGATGAAAGGGAAGTTTGGCTGTGAGGAATATGCTTTTGAGGAGTTGATCGCCGAGCTGGGAAGCGCGTTCCTGATGGCGGATCTGGGGATCGCTGGAGAGGTTCAGCATGAAAGCTACATCGCTTCCTGGCTGAAAGCATTGAAGAACGACAAACGCTATATTTTTAAGGCCGCCAGCGCGGCATCCAAAGCGCATCGTTATTTGATGGATAAAATCTGAACAGAAAGGGGCCACAAAGGAATGCGGCTTTGCGTGCAAGGGGATGCTTTTGGGCTTAACGAGTGACGATTTATAAACATGAGTGCAGCGGCAAGCACCGAACTCCTGTCGCCATATCCCTTCGACGTACCAGCGATAAAAACGATTGCAAACTGTTGTCGCAGGCCCGTAGCAAACTGAACAATTCCGCCATTGGTAGCCCGATCGCAAGAACGGGAGGATTGTGCTGATAACCCGGCAGTCGTCGGTCAGAAGAGCGCCGGATTGGTTCGCTGGTAGCAACTGTGCGATCATCGCCCACTGCTGGTCATCAAAGTAGAATTCACCCGCTATCACGGAAGTGAATCATGCAGCAGGAATGTATTCAATGCTTTGATATGGTTTCGCCTCCCTAAAGGGTAAGGTCCGCCACGATCTTACCCGGTGCATGACCAGTGCGGTTACGCTCAATCGCTGAGGGTAGGTCGTCGAGGTCAATCACCTCTGCAATTGTTGAACGCAATGTTCCAGCGGCGACCTGCTGAGCAATTGAGGCCAGGCGTGCAGTGTCCGGCTTGTTAGACAAAAAGACGCCACGGCGGCCTAGCGGTGCGCGGGCAACCACGTCCGGAGCAGCGATACTTACCAGAAGGGCAGCTGGTGCCAGCAGCTCCCAGCACGGGTCCAGTGCCTTGCCTCCGACCAGATCGACCACCAGGTCGAACTGACCCGTAAGATGTTCCAGGGTTTGCTGGCGATAATCTGTAACATCATCGGCACCCAGAGCTCGCACATGCTGAAGGCTAGTGGTCGATGCCGTAGCATGGACAGTCGCGCCGGCCATCTTCGCGAACTGAACCGCAAAGCCACCCACACCGCCAGCCGCGCCCTGAATCATCACCCGCTTTCCAGACAGATCGAAATCCGCTGCCTGAATGACATGCCAGGCCGTCATTGCGGCTACAGGAATGGCGGCAGCCTGGACGTCGGACAGCCCTGCCGGCGTCAGGACGAGCTTCTCGGCATCAATGACCAGAAAGTCGGTGTAGGCTCCGACGCCACCGAGGGCCGCCATAACACGATCCCCTGGCTTCACGTTCGTGACGTCGTGGCCGGTCCGAATCACGACGCCAGCCATTTCAATGCCAAGCGTCGCAGGCAGGGTCAGCTTGAAGCGCTCGCGCAGGTGGCCTTCACGGATTTTCCAGTCGATGCCGTTTACCGCGGCGGCCTTGACCGACACCAATACCTCGCCCGGGCCGGGCTCGGGCGAGGAAACCTGATCAACCTTGAGAGCTTCAGGTCCGCCGTAAGCGTGCAGCATTAAAGCACGACCCTTGGCCTGCTGTTCGTTAGTATTACCCCTGTCAGGGGTTGGTGAATGGTTCATACCTGTATCCTCGGCGAGACGCCGCCGCTGAGGGCGGTCCCGCTATCGCGTGTCGTTTTTCTCAAATGATGGCGCAACGTCGCGTCATCATTGCATTGCCACCCCATGCCTACGTCTTAGGGAATAAGCTGCTGATTTCGTGCCCATCGCGTGATCGCATCGCGCGCTGTCGGAGCGGGTCCGAAGAAGTCCTCGTGCCTGGAGATGTCCGAGACATAGAGCCCCGTTCTGAAGAACAGGAACATCTGGATCAGATCATACCCGAGTTCGGAAAACAGCTTGACCGGCCGTGCGGCCACCCGAATCATCCACCAGGGAATGATCTGGATCTTCAGACGTTTATTGATGACATCAGAGATGATATCGGCAAGCTCCTGCTGGTTCTTAGGACCGTCACTCCAGCCAACATCGATCGTCTGATTGACTATGTCGGCGCCAGGATAGATCGCCGCCTTCGTAAGATAGGAGGCAAGGTCATCCGTCAGCACGTAGGACCACCTTGTGGTTTTGTCGCCCATCCCCTGGAATTTCCCAGCTTTCACGGCCTTTGCGATAAAGTCTGTGCTCTGGTCGAGAAACGAGGGTGCCCGGACAAAGACGTATGGCACGCCGGACTTTTTGATCAGATCTTCAGCCACTTTCTTGGCGTGGAAATGAGGCACAGCGGACGCGGCTTCGCAACTCACGATGCTGAGAAAAACAAATCTGCTCACTTTCGCGCGCGCGGCGGCCTCGATGAGGTTTTTGTTGCCCTGAAAGTCGGTATCGAGGCTGCCCTTCATGTAACTGTTTGCCGAGCTGACGACGACGTCAACGCCCTGCAATGCACGATCCAGCGACGCCGGATCCATCATATCGCCGCGAACCCATTCGATGCCGGCGTCCCCACCTGAGGGGGCGCCCTTTCGCGACATGGCAACGACGGCCGCGCTTTTCTCAAGCGCGAGGTTGTGCAGAATCTTTGCGCCGAGGAAACCTGTTGCGCCGACGACCAGGACTTTCTTTCTCGCCGGCGTGAGGGTATCCGCGACGGTCGCAAGTTGCGGTGATTGAGCCATTATCTAATATCCTTTCATGAGCGGGTAGGGTTCAGAGGCTGAGGGCAGGGTAATCGGTATAGCCCTCTGCTGTGCCGCCGTAGTATGTTTTGGGGTCCGCAGCGTTCATCCCGGCGTTCGTCTTAAGGCGCGCGACGAAGTCAGGATTGGCCAGGACTAGCTGACCATAGGCTTCCAGATCGGCCAGTCCCGACGCCACATCGGTGCCAATCTGCTCACGCGGACGACCAGGGCGATTGACGATCAATGATTGATGCCAGAGCTGGCGGATATCAGTGAGCAGCGCTTCGTTGCCCTGGTGCATGATGTGCAGATAGGCAAGACCGAGCTTGTCGAGTTCTGCAACGAGGTAGCGATAGAGCTCTGGCCCTTCGGCACCTTCTTCGATTCCCCATATCGTCGTACCGGGAGACAGGCGGATCGCAGTGCGGTCCGCGCCGATTTCCTCGGCAATCGCTGAGGCCACTTCGATGGCAAAGCGAGCACGGTTCTCGATAGAGCCGCCATACTCGTCCGTGCGCGTGTTGGCGCTTGGCGCAAAGAACTGTTGGACGAGATAAGCGTTAGCGCCATGAATCTCGATACCATCAGCACCAGCTTCAATCGCAGAGCGTGCCGCATTGCGGAAATCAGCGACGGTCTGGCGCACCTCTTCGGTCGTCAACGCGCGTGGTGTGGGGATGTCCTGCATCCCTGTCATAGTAAACATGCCCGCACCCGGCGCGATTGCGGAGGGTGCCACGCCCTGGCGATGGTGCGGAGTGTTGTCGGGGTGGTTCATGCGCCCGGCATGCATGAGCTGGATGAAGATTTTTCCGCCCTTGTCGTGGACGGCAGATGTGATCTTCCGCCAGCCAGCGACATGTTCGGGTGCATAGATGCCCGGTGTCATCAGGTAGCCCTGGCCGTCATCGGAGGGCTGGGTGCCTTCAGTCACGATCAGGCCGAGGCTGGCGCGCTGTTCATAATATTCGGTGGATACCTCCCCGGGTGTACCGTCGAAGGCTGCCCGGCTGCGGGTCATGGGCGCCATGACAAGTCGGTTGGTCAGTGTGTAGCGTCCTACATGGACAGGTGCGAATACTGGATTCATTTGAGTTCTCCATACGTTGACGTCTCTATCCACTATCCACCATTCCGATTTCGGGATAAATGCCCTATAGTTGAAATCAGTATTCCATATATGGGGCAATAAGATGGACCATTTGAATGACATGGCGCTGTTCGTGGAGGTCGCGAGGGTCAGGAGTTTTCGGAGGGCCGCGGAGGCACTGGGCATTCCTAACTCCACCCTGTCACGCCGGATCAGTGAGTTGGAAAAGGCGATTGGTTTGAGGCTCCTGCATCGCACAACGCGCAAGATCGAGCTGACCGAGGCGGGCCAGCTTTACTATGCGCGAAGCAAACATATCGTCGACGAGGCCCGGCTGGTGCATGAGCAGCTCGGCGAGATGCTTGAGCAGCCGAGCGGGATCTTGCGGGTTTCTCTGCCTGTAGATTTCGCCACGCTTTATCTCGCACCGATCCTCGTCGATTTCGCCGGACACTACCCCGGCATCACGTTCGAATTCGACCTGACTCCGCGCCGTGTCGATCTGGTTAGCGAACCGTTCGATGTAGCGATCCGCATGGGCAAACTGGAAGAGTCGGGTTTGATCGCTCGCCTTATCGGCCGGCACTCGCGCCAACTCTATGCGTCTCCCGATTATATCGAAGCGTCAGGCGAACCTGCTGCACCGGCGGATCTGGCAGCGCATGAATGCATCTGCATGACGAAGGTCTCGACCTGGAACTTGCAGCAAAGGATGAACAAGGTAGAGGTCGAGGTGGGCGTTCGTGGCAGGTTCACGCTCAACAGCGTCGGGATGATCCGCACTCTCGCCCTCAAACATCAAGGTATCGCCCTGCTGCCCGAGAAGATTGTCGCCGATGATCTTGCTTCCGGCCGGTTGCGGCGCGTTCTTCCTGAGTGGACAGGGTCAACTGTGAGCATTTATGCCGTCACCGAAACTCGCCTTACGCCGGCCAAGACACAGCGCTTTATTGAATTCCTGTCCTCCAGGCTGATAGAAGCCTAAAAAACGGGTTAACCGCTTAGTTCCAGAGACATATCCGGGTATCTGTCGCACATAAAATTGACGAATGCACGAACCTTTGGCGCAGATAGACGCCTGGAAGTATGCAGGACCCATAGTGCCCGGTCTGCGCCTGTTATTGTGCCCCACTGAACCAGTTCACCTCTGGCAAGCTGATTCCATGCGATAGACCGGGGAAGCAGGGCTGCCCCGCCCCCGGCGACAGCAGCATCGCGAACCATCAGTAACGATGAAAACCGTAGCTTCGGCATTGGCTCCAGAACTATCTGTCCTTCATCAAGAGTCCATTGAGTAGTCTGAAAACTCATCGTTACGATAGCGGGAACCTGCCTAACGGTTCCGGATTGTGGCCTGACTATTTCAGGAGCGGCTACGACAACCAGCTTGTCACGGGCAAAACACCGGCCAACTAATTTACTGTCCGGACTCGGATTAATTCGAATGGCGACATCAAATTGTTCCTCGACAAGGTCCACCATACGATCCTCAGCCACGACTTCTACCTCAACCTCCGGATAGGCTGTGCAAAACTCAGCAGCTATGCGGCCCATTGCAAGCTGAGAAAACAGGACCGGGGCCGCAATGCGCAGACGCCCGCGTGGCGTTGAAACGCCATCACCTACAGCAGCCAGAGCCTCGGTCATCTCTGTCAGCAGACCTTCAGTCTGTGATATCAACCTCTCGCCAGCTTCGGTGAGCTTAAGACCACGGGCGCTGCGTTCGATCAATCTTACCTCAAGCTGTTCTTCGAGATCGGAGATCCGCCTCGATAAGGTGGCTTTGGAAATACCGCTGGCTCGACTTGCTTTTCCCAGGCCTCCTTTCGTGGCGACAAGAATAAAATCCGACAATGCGTTCAGATTCATAGCTGTTCCATTATTGAAACACGGTATCTATGTTTTATAGCCTTTGTTTTTCTAGTGCAACAGAATACCTTCTTGTTATCAGACTTTACCGCGGGGACCCGCTGCGCATTTATGAAGATTTCGTTCGCGAGTCTGTTGCCGGGAGCTAAACCGCGAGGCAAAGGGGCGGACTGCCGCCAGACAGTACGCCGCCGAACAACCGGTAAACGTAACTTTAAGGGAGCCAAACCATGACGATTAACTCATCCAACCCTCCTGATTCGGGATTAATCCGACGAATCACAGAGCACACGCGAGGAACTTCAGGCCATGGCCCCATTACCCGCCTGATGAGCCCTTCTGATTTAGGGCAGATGCTTAAACCCTTTGTGTTTCTTGATATCTTTGATGCGAGCGGTGATGCCATTCATGCGATGAATAATATGCCTCTGCATCCCCATTCAGGGATAGCCACCGTGACGGTGTTTACGCAAGGTCGGGTGCGCTATAACGATCCAGACAACGGTCAGGGAACCTTCGGTTACGGGGGTGTCGAATGGATGCGGGCTGGCGGAGGTATCTGGCATGGCAAGGAACTGAATGCCGAACCGGTGCCACGCATTCAGGGATTTCAATTATGGATTGCCCTGCCAGACGATCTCGAAAATGGTGAACCCGAAAGTCGTTATATCGAGTCTGTGGGTGATAATGAAGGGCAACCTTTCCATGTCATTCTTGGCAACTACCAGGGAGTTCAAAGTCCTGTTCCTTCCCCGGAAGGGGTCAACTATCTGCTGGTCACTTTAAAACCAGGACAGCGTTGGACTTATCAGCCTCCGGCAGGCCACACCGTTGGATGGCTCGCACTTGCCAGGGGAGCACTGAATATCGGAGGCCTTATCCAGGCGGGCGAAATGGTGAGTTTCGATTCCAGCGAGGCACCTGTTACCTTGCAGGCATCTTCTCATGAGGATGCGGTATTCGTTCTGGGTTCGGCAGTTCCTCATCCGCACAGGCTTCACCTTGGATACTACTCTGTGCATACCAGCGCGCAGGCGCTGGAACGGGGTGAGCGACGCATAGCGGAACTGGGCAGAAAGCTTAAAGAGGCGGGGGATCGTCGTACTGAGTCAGGAACCGTTCCGGTATTTCGCTGACGGCGTGCCATCTTGTCGGCGTCAATAATTTCTAAGACCGACCTCTGTTGCCAGATTGCCGGCGCATTATTATCTCGAAAAGTGTGCCACTCTCTGGCGCAAGTCGTGGCACATGGAGGAGGGGAGTGAGCTGGCCAGCCGTCGCTGAGTTTCACGCCCACCCAGCCGTCATTGTGTTTAAAGCAGGGAGCAGGCCTATAGTCAGACTGGCGCTCTGGTTGCGTTGTTTTTCCCCCCATAGATGTTGAAATTAGGCAATGTTGCGCGTTAATGTTCAGTTCCCCCAGTACAAGCCTTTAGGTGCGCTTGAGAAACCAATGACCTTCAAAGCCGGAGCCAGTTTGCTCATGCGGACCGGCACACCGTTGACCAGCTCGAGTGTGAAACGGTTACGCTTTTCGCGCGAAAGTGCAGTGGACAGCGCTGCCAGTGCTGCGGCAATGACTTCAGTTTGCGCTGCGTCATCCGGATCGATATAGGTGAACAACTGGCGACCGCCTTGCGGCAGGTAGAGCACGATATGGCCATCATCGATAACGATTAGGGCGCCTGCTCTTCGGGCCGGTCGCATCAGAGAGGCATGAGAAGGCCAAGGAAGGATCGTCCCGAAGGGATTAGCTGGATCCACCGCACTAAGAGCGACAGGTGTCGGTACCGAAGGCGGTTGTTCAGCCAGTTCGCGCAGACGGTCTACGGTTGTGCGCTCGGCGAACTGTGCTGCCCCGAGTCCGAGTACAAAGCGACCACGCATCACTCGCCCGGTGTCTTCCATGCCTCTGAATACGGGCTGCAGTGCCGGAAACCCGCCAGGGACGTTTTCATACACGGTGACATTGCGCGTCACCACGGCGTAACGATCAAGGAGACCTTCGGTCCATGCGAGGGCCTGCACTGTATCGGGAAGGGGGGCTGTGCGTATCAGCGACCACCGGCCCGCCAGGGTCGCCGCATTGAGCGCGGTGAAACCCGAATGAAACGCCTCGGGAACCGCAGCCGCCGAGAGCCCGCGCAGAGCTCGCCTTCTGCGCGAAGACAGTGCCCGGGGCCGGGGTTGCTGCGCTACCTCGGCAAGTGCGCGTAACGGTGTCCATGTGTCATTCGTGATACAACCCGCCCAGACGAGATCCCACAGAGCAGCGTGTAAATCATCAGACAACATGTCGGGGCTGTCGTGGTGATCGGGATGCTCCCGGGCCAACTTGATCTGTACCTGCGCAACCAACTGGCGCACAAAGTATGCGCCCCCGTCGGCGAGCAATTCGAGGATCGCATGCTGCAGAGGCGACATGTCTGGTGCGCCAGAGGCGTGTGCCGCCATGGACAGGGTTTCGGGGGCAAACTCCTGGAGGTGCAAAGCCACCAAACCGTCGTCGTTACCCAGTCTGCCGTGGCCTGACCATAATACCGTACCACTGGAGAGGAGTCCGTCGAGCATGTCAGGCGCGTAGTCGCGTACGCGTGCGGGCAGGATCTGTCGTTCCCAGACCGACGCAGGCAACGGCACCCCCGCCAGTTGCTCGATGACTTGCAGCACGCCTTCCTGGCCTTCCAGCGCGCCGCGAGCCGGGTTCCAGCCCTTAACAGCGGCACGTTGTGATGCATCAGTCACTAACCCTTGCCGTTCGAGCAGAAGGCGGGTGTAGGCCTGGCGGGGTACCGGCTGGGTGGCCTCGCGTGCGGCCTGTAATGACCGGATACGCAAACGCCGGAATACCTCGTCGCCCACCCATTCGTGCTGCGCGAGCGGTCCGGCATCACTGCTGCCCTGAGTGGGGGATTTCACGTTGCCTCTCATCCTGAAACGTCCGGACAGAAGCTTGCCCTGTTCGGCAATCTGCTGCAGCGCAGCCCCGGCCACCGATACTCCCAGACCGAAGGCCGAGGCCGCGTCACCCGTGGTAAATGGCCCGCGGGTACGGGCAAATCGTGCGAGCAGACCGCGCAGCGGCTCGATGGTGGTCTCCAGAAATGCCGCCGGTAGCCCGTCAGGAAGAGCCACGCCCAGCGCATCACGCAACCGTCCGGCATCCTCGATACTGGCCCAGTGCTCCCGTGTGCCGATCCTGATACGGATGACACGTCGTTCTGCCTCAAGGCTGCTGAGGAAAGTAGCGGCTTCGTCGGCCCC
>NZ_JRZZ01000061.1:0-14733 GCF_002865965.1 Erwinia sp. B116 | reverse complement strand
GGGGGAGTTTGAGGGAAATTGTTTAGAAAAAATAAATCAGATTAAAGCTGTTGAATTATCGGATGCTACTTGTGCTTTATATAAATCAATCATGATTTTTAAGTTAACGTCATGGTGTGGTTTCTTAAAAAAAGAGCTGGATTTTATATGAAAAAATACCGGCTCTATTAAGTTTATATTGGCGTGTTAGCTATTGTATGCTCTATTAATTCTTTTCTCTAAATCCGCCATCATCTTTTTTCCAGGAGTTGCATAGCGAATGCTGAAAAAATGAAGCGCAACGGTTGATATTATACAAGTTTTTAAGAAGATGTCATCTTCCCTTCCATAATAAAAACCTAAGATTAATATCGCGCACCCAGTAATATAAATAACCAGAAAATTACTGAAGTAATCTTTTATTCTGTCCTTGCTGAAACAAAGAGCGCCATATTCATTTACGGTTAGTAAATTTTTGAACTTTGAAAGATAAGTTGGGCTCGGTACATCTGGTGATTTACTTGCAATCATTAATGCCGCTTCTTGTAAAACTGGATTCTCAAATTTTGTAATTTTTTGCATGACGAGTCTTTTCCGTTCTTCAAGTAAGGTTTGTTTCAAATTATCAGTTAAAAAAACATCTTCCAGTCTATGTTTAATGAATTTTAACTTGAAGTTCAATCTGATGTCTGAAATTTCAAATGGATTTATTCCACCGATTATCCATCTTACAATAGGTGCAGCAACTGAAATTAAAAAACATTTAATGACTGCTTCAGTAATGCTCATGCTAATATATCCCCATGGGTTGGTTGTCTTTTATAATATTACGTGAGAAGGTGTTTTAATACTCATGTTTGTTGGGAGTAATGCGTGTCAAACTGAGCCTGCAAATGTTTACGAACGCGGAAGTTAGCCGGAAAATGCCCCAGCGTGGCGAAATAGAGCAGTAACCCCAGTGCCATAATGAAAATACCCATTGGCGCATAAAGTTGAATGACAGCCAACCCTAATACGATAAGTGTAATCCCCATCGCAATCAGCACGCAGGCTTCAATCCTGCGCTGCGAGACCTTTTTGCCGTCGACAAACACCCGCTTATTCTCGTTCAGGCTAAGAATATACTGATGTGGGCGGAAGTACTTCACGTCGAGGATATCGGAGGAGCTGCGGATCACCCCGGCCAGCTCAGCCTGCAACTGCGGGTTTTTGATGCCGTAGGTTTTCTGATTAAGCAGCCGGTGATAGTGCGCCTGATAGTCGGCCCGCTGCTCTTCGCTCATCAGGTTATCCTTCAGCTCGCCCTTGATAAACTTGATGCGGTTATTCAGCGTGTACTGCAGCAGGTGCTCCAGCTTCAGTTCGCTACAGAACCATTTCATCAGCAACGGAATAACCACAAGCAGCAAGACTGCCAGCAGGGTCCACAAGGGATGTTGCTCCAGCGATTGCGTAACTTCAGCAACGATTCCCGAACCGGGAAGGCTCATAACATGTTCTCCTTAACGTTGCCGGGTAACGATGGCGTTAAGCCACTGCGTTGCATTAACCGGCCGGTTATCCGCCGTCTGCCAGCACGAGGCCAGCGACAACTGTGGCAGTTCAGCCAGCAGCGTTTCAATCCGTGACTGGTCTAAATCAGTAAACGACCTTCCGTCGACTTCCCGCTCGCCGCTGCCCAACTTAAACGACAGATACCATACGCCGCTGGGCTTCAGCGCCCGCGCCAGAATCGCCATCACCCCCGAAAGTTCATCAGCAGGTACGTGCAGCAGCGAGGCGCAGCACCAGATGCCATCATACTGCTCCACCGCCGTCAGCTGCTCGAAACGCAGGCACTGAACCGGCAGCCCGCTCAGCGCCGTGGCCCGCGCCACCATCTCGCTGGAGGCGTCAAAGGCATCGACCTGATAGCCGAGCTGGTGGAACGCCTGCGCATCGCGCCCCGAACCGCAGCCGGCATCGAGGATGCACCCGCCCGCCGGCAACAGCGCCAGGAACGGCTGATACAGCGCCGACATATCAACGTTTACCGTATCGTCAAAAAAGCGCTGTGCGTGGCGCTGGTAGTAATCAATGCTCATCAGAAGGTGGCCTCTCCCTGTGCTTCGGGTTCCCAGGTATGCAGTAAGCTTTGCCGGGCGGTGTTCCAGCGGTCGTTGAGGTACTGTCTGCGTACCTTCTCACTTTTGCCGGTCTGCTCCAGCAGCGTTTCACGCAGCGGCAGATGACTGTTGATAAAGTATTCGTTACGCGTATGCAAGCGGCTCAGCAGCGGCACGGAGGGAATCCGCGCCGACTTGCTGCCGTTGCACGCCCGGCAGGCCAGCACCAGGTTCCACACCCCGTCGAGGTTGCGCAGAATGCCCTGCGGCATCAGGCTCCATGGCAGAAAGTGATCGACCTGCGCCAGCGCATCATCCCCCGACACGATGCTGATGCTGCGATAGCAGTAAAAGCATTTTCCCTTCTGGTAGCCGTTCAGGCTGTCGCGGCAGCTGGTAATGGCCGTGCGCCGCAGCCCCTGCCTGCTGAACAGCATCTGGTCCGCGGCGTCGTACTCCACCGCAATCATATTGCGCGACACGCCCAGCGCCCACGCCTGCTCGACCAGCCGCCAGCGCGCTTCGGTTTCCGGCAGCAGGTTTGCGAACTGCTCGCTTTCGGTCAGCCGGAAGAAATTGTCGGTCAGACGGATGCCCTTATGGCTGCGGCGCTCGTCGAGAAAGAAGCGCTTGTCGATCTCGCCGTTATTCACGTTATGGAAGGCATCGATCACCGCACCAAAGCCCAGTTTTACCGTCGCCGCCTGCAGCGCAGCCGGATCCAGCTCGCCGCGATTAAAGGCGTTACAGGCATTGAGGAACTGGCTCTGCTTCGAGGTGTTCTGCTTTGGTGCCTGCTGCAGGTGCTCGCAGATATGCCGGGCAAACGGCAGCGCCAGGTCGTCCAGCGTAATCAGCTCGCTCTGCGCATGGCGCAGCTCATACAGCGCCTTCGCCAGCGCAAACTTGTAAGAGGCCACATTGCGGCCAAACAGAATGATGCCGCGCCAGTAGTTCTCAAGCGTGGGATCGACCTGATAGAAGTGCATGCGGTATCCGTAAGCTACGAAGATTCTTAAACGAATCGGGTAAGCGGATCTGATAACAAAATGATGGGGATGTAAACATGTGATGCCGGATGCGTTGAGGAGTTGAGGAGTTGAGGGAGTTAAGGCGTGAAGGCGGTAAGCCGTATGGTGTATAGGGCATGCGCGGCGCATTGGGAGGGCTGTGACAAAGATAGAGCTGGGGTGAAGCTGCCGCTAAGGCAGGCCAGACTTGGGGCAAGGGCGCGGACGAAGCAAGGGCAGAGTAGTAGCCAGCAGAAGTGCTTGGCTCACTAATGCACGTTTTTTCGACACTCAGCGCAAAGGATGCGGAATCCGGTTGCGTATGCAGGGGGTAACGGTATAATCCACAACGTTTTCCGCATACCCTTCAGTGCCGAAGTGGCGAAATCGGTAGACGCAGTTGATTCAAAATCAACCGTAGAGATACGTGCCGGTTCGATTCCGGCCTTCGGCACCATGCGAACATTTAAAGACGTCAATGGACGTCTTTTTTTGTGCCTGAAATCCAGTATTTTCCTACTCTTCTCGTTATATTAATTCTCTCAAGGTCAACCGACTCCAACGTACATCTACCAACACATGTTGGTACAGATGATGGTATTTCCGGTTCGATCAGGCTTGTACCAATAGGGGGGGTAAGCTTGGCTGACCCTCCCCCAAAATCCTGCTCCATTCAGAAACAGAATTCCGGCATGATAAACACTCCCATGAACGGAGGTTGTGCCGATGAAAAAGTCACGATTCACCGAAGAGCAGATTGTTTTTGCCCTGAAGCAGGCCGAACTGGGTACGTACGTACCGGATGTCTGCTGCAAACTGGGTATATCCGATGCCACTTTTTACACGTAGCGTAAGAAATATGGCGGAATTTCCCCCTCTGAACTCATACACATGCGGCAACTGGAAGAGGAAAATCTGCGGCTGAAGAGGCTGTTGCCTATCTGAGCCTGGACAAGGCGATGCTGCAGGACGTGCTTGCAAAAAAGAGCTGACGCTGGCACGCCTGCGCGAGTGGGTCAGGGATTTACACGCCCGCTACGGTGCCAGCGAGAGACAGATCTGTTTTGCGTTACGGCTCAGCCGCAGCTCGTTCAGGTATCGTTCAGTTGCTGCCGATGACAGTGCGTTGCGCCTGCGCATCCGTGAGATCACCGAAACGCGAATTCACTACGGCTATCGCCGGGTACACGTGATGCTCCGGCGTGAGGGCTGGCGCGATAATCACAAACGGATATACCGCCTTTACTGTGAACAGGGGCTGTCTCTGCGCCTCAAACGGCCACGCCGCAATAAATCCGCACAGCGCCGACAATCGCAGCCTCAGGGCCTGTATCCGAATCACGTCTGGGGCATGGATTTTGTCTCTGATGCGCTGTTTGACGGGCGACGACTGCGCCTGCTGACCGTCATCGACCTGTACACTCGCGAATGCCTGGGGATCTGCGTGGGGCAGAATCTGCGTTCAACAGAAGTGGCAGAAATGCTGAACAGCATAGCGCTCAGACGTCCTTTACCTCAGCTGCTGAAAACCGATAATGGTTCTGAATTTGCAGGGAAAATGCTGGACAGGTGGGTATATGAACGAGGGATCAGAATCGACTTCTCACGGCCGGGAACACCGACGGATAATGGGACGGTGGAGTCCTTCAACGGCAGGTTAAGGCAGGAATGTCTGAACGAGAGCTGGTTCATGTCTCTGGAGGATGCACGGTGCAAAATCGAGGCCTGGCGCATACACTATAACCAGAGTCGTCCCCATTCTGCACTGGGCTGGATGACACCCTGCGAATTTGCCGAAAAATCTGCCGGTTGCCAGAATATGCAGCCAGAATGAAGCCGGTTATTCCTGATTATGAATGGATCAGATACGGGGAGCGGGTCAGAAGCCGGTTATTCCTGATTATGAATGGATCAGATACGGGGTGCGGGTCAATTATGCCGGAATTCTGTTTCTGAGTGGAGCAGGATTTCGAGTCAGGGTCAGTGGGTTCGCAATGATCGTGGGATGAAATTGGATTGATTCATAAAAATTCCTTTAATTAGATTGATTAATCATTCCATGTGTAATAACTCATTAATAATAAGTTATAAATAAAAGTCAATGAAAAATGATGCTAAATTGATTATAAGGAGAGGGGATGTATTTAATGATGCCTTTGCATATGCACATAGATTATGGTTTTGGTGCAACAGCAGAACAGTTTAAAGAATCAGCAGATATATTATCGACTTCTGAATCCGTTAAAGATTTAGGAATGCCAGTCAATTATCTTAGACGACATGCAATCGAACTTTACCTAAAGTCTTTAATTTATGTTTTGCACCGAAATTTTGAAATTCCATTCAGTAATGGTGGTGCTCTTGAAAAACCAAAAATTAAAGTATTGGGAAAGGATTGCGAATTAGAAAACATGCATGACATTAGATTATTAACCATATATTTAATCGGTCAGCACAATAAGTTAATTCCTTGTTTTTTTCACTTAGGAATTGGTGTAATTGAAAATGATATTTTAGATAAGATCCATAAGATAAATTCCATTGATTCTAAGAGTACTTTTTTTCGTTATCCTAAAACGGGAGATCACATACAGGATGTGAGAAAGTCATCTGTAAGGCAAAAAAGTACGGAAGATCTTATAAACTCGATGAACAAAAAAAAAGGGAAGTATGTGAAGGCTTTGCTATTAGTTGATGACGAAGACAACATAGTTGACTCATTTGACATTGATGTAAATGTATTTCCAGATTTAAATAAAATCCTCATATATCTATGTGATTATTTTCATGATCTTCATGCGGCATACAGATTGGGTATATGTGATGGCAGGTGACTATATTGATCTTACCCACGTAATGTGGACACGTCCCTAAGCGAGGGTCTGGTTTTCGAACTGTTCCGGGCTGAGGCCGCCGCAGGCACTATGATCTTACCCACGTAATGTGGACATGTCCCTAAGCGAGAGTCTGGTTTTCGAACTGTTCCGGGCTGAGGCCGCCGCAGGCACTATGACGACGCCAGCGATTGTAATCACACTCGATATAATTAAACACCGTTGCCCGCATTACTTCACTGCGGGTAAACCGTTCTCCATGGATGCATTCCACCTTCAGCGAGTGGAAGAAGCTCTCCGCGCAGGCGTTATCATAGCAGTTCCCCCTGGCGCTCATGCTCCCGTGCAGATTATGTCGCTTCAGTAGCGCCTGATAGTCCGCTGAGCAGTATTGCCCGCCCCGATCCGTATGAACGATAACGTATTTTGGCCGCTTGCGCCGCCATAACGCCATCTGAAGCGCATCGCAGGCCAGCCTTGCCGTCATCCGTGATGACATCGACCAGCCGATAACGGCCCGCGACCAGAGGTCAATAACCATGGCCAGGTACAGCCAGCCTTCATCCGTACGTAAGTACGTGATGTCTCCCGACCACTTCTGGTTCGGGCCGCTGGCGTTAAAATCCTGCTTCAGCAGGTTTTCTGAGACCGGCAGACCGTGCTCACGGTAGCTGACCGGACTGAACCGGCGTGAAGCTTTTGCCCGCAGACCCTGACGCCGCAAGCTGGAGGCTATCGTTTTCACGTTGTACATCAGGCCCTGCGCACGCAGCTCTTCTGCCAGGCGGGGGGCTCCGTAGCGCTGTTTAGCCAGGCTGAAGGCGTTACTGACCAGGCTGTCGCAGTCCTGTCGGAAGCGCTGGCGTGCACTGATAACTGTGCAACGGCTCCGCCAGGCATACCAGCCGCTGCGGGCCACGCGCAGCACCCGGCACATGGCTTTAATACTGAACTCAGCCTGATGGTTTTCGATGAAGACATACTTCATTTCAGGCGCTTCGCGAAGTATGTCGCGGCCTTTTGGAGAATGGCCAGCTCCTCGTCTTTTTCAGCCAGCTGGCGTTTCAGGCGGGCAATCTCAGCAGCCTGTTCGCTCTCGCGCTCAGAGGACGTTGCCTGATTTTGCTGTTTGCTGCGCCAGTTGTAGAGCTGTGATTCGTACAGGCTGAGCTCGCGAGCTGCAGCGGCCACGCCGATATGTTCAGCAAGCTTAAGGGCTTCCTGGCGGAATTCTGGCGTGTGTTGTTTACGGGGCTTTTTGGTCGCCGTTGGTTTTGTCATATGAGTCACCTCTGGTTAAGAGTTTACTCACTTAGTCGCGTGTCCACTATTGCTGGGTAAGATCAATTATTGTGGAGATGTCAGATTAAGCAAAGCCTGAGCCGACGGGGTAACTGCTGGGATAACAGTCCAATGGAACGCTTTTTCCGCAGTCTTAAAACAGGATGGGTACCTTGCACCGGCTATAGCCATTTTTCTGAGGCCCGGAATAGCATTACGCATTACATAACGGGATATTACAGCCAGCTCCGTCCTCATCAGTACAACGGCGGGTTGACGCCGAATGAATCAGAGCAGATGTTCTGGAAAAACTCTAAAACTGTGGCCAGTTTTTGTTGATTACTACATTTTTATCTATTTTAATTTTCGAGGGGAAATTATAATGCTATATTTTGTTTTTTGTTAAATCTCCAATAAACCATCATTTTATCAGGGAGATGGTTATACCCTCATCACTCTAGAGATTTTTATTAAAGATTTAATTTTACTTAGTGATTGCTCTTAAAATTGCGTCTTGAAATACATTGGCATCTGGTAAAGTGACATTATTGAATGCTTCTTGTACCTTATATACCGTGGTGGTATGTTCAGTATCGATCATTAGTTTATTAGTTTTCCCGTGTTCTGGGTGTATGTCTTTACTATGAGAATAACTTAAAAAAGTTATTGCTGCTGGTTGTAGTTGATATTTCAGCAAACCATTTTTACCTCCCAGCCTGCTCATGATTCTTTCGTAAACTGGTGTTGGACATACAAAAAAAAGACCTTTCCGACATAGATCTTCTCTTTGAAGAACTTGACCCTTATAAATTAGTTGTGGAAGTATTCTTTTAGATACATTCTCCCAGTTGAATCCCGCAGTAGTTTTAATTATTTCATTTTCATTTAGTAATTTTGTGAATCCATTTCCGTAACTACCTGTTGTATCGATAGTTTGTACTTCTACAGCAACAAATTCCTCAACCTCACCGTAAGCATTGATATGTGCTAGAACCCAATCTACAAAATATGCACCTTTTCCTTCTTTTTGAGGCAACCTAAGCTCTCCCCCCCAGCGCTTCCCAAAAACTGCAACACATGACTCACCATTATTCAAAGAATAATCCACTGAATCACGACCACGTTTCAGAGGTAAATTCGCTCCAAAAGCACGCTTAACAACATCTTTTAAAATCACATAATCATCTGCATATAGACGTATTGGACAACATATGACTGGATCACCTTTCATTGGTTTTAAAGAACAGACACCAGTCCTTGTACCGTCTCTAAACTTTTTTTCACAAAGCTCTTCTGTGAAAGGACACCTTTGGTCTTTCCTATAACCCAGTGACTTACTAGAATTATCATCCGCACTGAATCCAAAAAACTCCCAAATTTTGCTAGCCATTAAACAGTCCTTTTTATTATAGAGATAGGTTGGCCTAATACGGATGATAATGATCTACCTATAGCTGAAGCTAATAATGGTGGCACTGCATTGCCTACTTGTTCGTATTGTTCCACCCGAGAACCAGTAAATTTATAGTTATCAGGGAACGTCTGAATTCGGGCAGCTTCTCTGACTGTGAAAGATCGATCCTGAGAATAGTGAAAATAAGCTCCCCAGTGAGGATCGCATTTTGTTAAAATGGTAGATGCTAATCCTTGTGCAGCAACACGACCATATCTTTTCGTGTGATCTGAACGTCTTGCTCGTTGCATACCTTTTGGGAGAAGTTCGAACGGAATATTAGTCCAGTTTCCTCCTTCAGGTATATGTTTTAATCTCTCTAAATTCACTTTACTTAAGCGAGCCGCTTCGTGGTTAAGAACACCTTGAGAACCAACCCTCATAGCTCGCTGAAAATCATTTTGAGGTTCAGTACGATAGTTTTGAGTAGTATCGCTTGATTCACCATTATTGAGTATTGGAAGATCATCAATTGCATCACCCACGCTAACATAAGGTGGGAATTCAATCGATTCAGGTATCGCTACAATATTTCTACCTTCAAACATAGAGGTGAAGTTTACTCTCATTGGTGCATTAGTAAATGGTTTCGGAAATGCATCGCTAATATCCAAAACTTCACGGAAGCCAATAATTATGGTACGCCAGCGAGTCTGTGGAACTCCATAGTGCGGAGCGTACAAAATTCTTACGTCAGATTTGTATCCCAGTTTACTTAATTCTAGAAGAATTAATTTGAGAGTTGCACCATTTTCAAATGATACGAGGCCTGGTACATTTTCGATAAGAACAGCTCGAGGTGAAAATTCCTCAACAAACCTTAGATACTCTCTGAAAAGATGGTTTCTAGCATCTTCTGATGATCTTTTAGGAGCATTTATAGAAAAGCCCTGGCAGGGAGGGCCGCCAGCAATTAGATCAAGTTCACCTTTTTTTAGACCTAACTTTGTACGTACTTGCAATGCATCTACTTCACGAATGTCTCTATTATCGACAAACGTTTCTTTATGATTTTCTGCATAGGTTTCGGCATATTTTTTTTGGATTTCGTTTGCATACAAACTCACAAATCCTGCCTTGCTTAAACCTTCGGATAATCCGCCAGCACCAGAAAATAGGTCTAACATTTTCATATTGTTGCTCATCGTTGCCTTCGATAATATATAAGTCTTGAAATATTATACTATAGACACCAGGCTGCTTTCAACTTGTATTTTTTTAGTTGAGATTTAATCTTATTGTATCATTTGTTTTACTCTATTAATTTCCTGAATATTATATTCTAATCTGGTTGAATCTTATCTGGAAATGTAATTATTAAATTTTAATTAAAGGCGTTTTTTTGCGTAAAGATTATTTATCTTAAGCAAAACAGGCTGAGTGATAAATCAGAGATCTTCGTCTTCCAAGATAATTCGGAAGAGTTAAGCCAGATTAATGTCATTTAATGATAAATACGTCCTTTCATTATTAAATTTTATGCTCAAGTAACCGGATTTTTACTGCGTCCGCTAAGTGGTACAGATCAATGAATTTTCAGGAGTTCATCTTGCAGGCTGACGTTGAATTTTTTAAAAATAATTTGTTTGTCAGTTATCCGGGCTGCAATAAGTCCGAGAAGACTTCATGCTCGTACGCCAATTTTCCAGAGTTTTCCAGATAAACGCACTACTAACCTTCGTCTGAATACACACCATTAAATGATTATACTTCTTCTATTAAAGCTATCAAACTTTCGCCATTGGGTAATTTCTCTACGTGAATTTTTAAGCACTTCTAGATATAATCATGTACTACAGTCAGTACCCGGAACGCCGTCAAAAGTAAAAACTATCCGATAGTTTATCTATATTTTAAGTGCTGACCTATGTATGTCAGGGACGTGTACTGCCAAAAGTGAACTTAACTGGCATGCCAACGGAGCGTCTTTTGAAAAATTTAGACTGTACAGGTAATAAATAAGCTTTTTTCTTGTTGTCAAACGGGCAATCTTCACGCCTAAACTAGATGTGAATGTGCGGATAACAATACCATATCCGAGGTTGCGCTAACTTCCGGATGCGCAGGGTTACCGCCCAATCATTATGTCGCCTTCCCCAGTGGTAAATGGTTCTGCTTTGCATCGATAACCCGTATCGTCTTCGGATGCTAATAAGGTAATCGTCTCGCAGAAAATGTAGCGCTTGATGTATCTTATTTTATAATTAAAATTATTCAGATAATTTTTTCGTAACTAGGTTGACTATGTCATCAAGGCTTTCTGGACACTTCATGGCTATATTTATACAGCATCTGTCGAGCATTTCTGCTTCGGTTATTCCAAGGATTTGTGCTGCTTCGTAGAATTCTTTATGTTTTTCTGATCCCGCTCCTCGGTTTAATGCTGATTTTGTAATATCAAACTCTCCATTGACTAGCATTGCAAGATTTTCAATATGATCTAGATTTTTCTCAATAATCCACTTTTCTGGCCAATAATCTCCAGGTAAAAAGTTGTGTTTTCAGAAAACCATTTTTTGAAATCTTCTTCATTCCTCTCAAGCATCGAAAGTGCACAGTTTAAATTATCCTTTTGTGATTTTTTTGGTCCCCATCAAAAATTGTCAATATTTTTTCCCTGCTTCCTCTTTGAAAAAGCGCACCCATTTGTCGTGATAAAGAACTTGCAGATCCAATAATTTTTATTTGTAACCTTTATCGAATATTGCTAGGCAGGGTGTTGGATATTAATTTTGCTGCGACTTTATCCTCTACCATTATTTCAATCTCTTGAGGATTTTCTGAGCTTAATTTTCCAAAAGCATATTCAGGTGAGATTCCTGTATTGATAACCGTCTTGTTGTTAACGTTTTCCATATAGATTCTAGCATCGTCCGGAACGCATCCGAAGATGATGTCAGAATGAGTTGTGAATATGATTTGCAACTTTCTTTTTAGTGATATAAATTTTAGTTGGTCTATTAATTTAATTTGAGCTTCTGCGTGAAGTCCTAATTCTATCTCGTCGACAATGATTAAAGCCCCAGGCTGGGCTGCATATAATAAAGAGAATATTTCAAAGAGTGCATTTTCTCCTGCCCCCATGTTAAAGCCTGATATTACTTTCCCTGCATATTTCACAATCGGAAGTCTGTATCTTGAATGAGAAACATATTTAAAGTCATCATATTTTTTGTTAAGTATGTAGCCTACGCATTCTCTAATCTCGTTTTCAAATCCTAGCTCGTCACCATTAAAAACAAATCGTTTAGCATAGCTCTTAGATTGACTTTTTTCACTATGAGGAACTATTCTTTCTATTCCTAAAAAAATAACCTGACGATCAACTCTGGTATCATGGTTATTCCATTTTCCTCCCCTCTTTTTAGTTCTAACTTGCCTTCCTATTCCTATTCCTTTTCCATTTGGCATGCTTTTCGATGCCCTCCAGTTATTGAAAGCAATAAAATATTCAATGCTTATACCTTCTTGAGGCACTTCATCAGAGTGCTGAATAAAAAAATCAGCTAGTGTATAATAAGGTTTCCTTTTTCCGGTTAAAAGATGTTTATCTTCCTTGCTATGATATGCACAGGCAACCATCGCCAACAAAGTAGATTTTCCTGAGCCATTTCTCCCAGCAATCGCAAGTAACGGATAATCAATGTTGATCTGAAAGGATGATAATGAGCGCAGCATTCCTACTTCAAGAGAAACTTTCCTTAATAGGGCGTGTTCTAATGAGTTCGAAAACCATTTCCTTAAACTTAGATCAGTTTGACTCTCTCTGTATTTCATTTCTACCTCATTTAATGAGTAAGTGTTTTAGGAGGGTGATTTATTTAGATAGTGAAGGTTAGATTTACTGGAAGAAGACTAATTTATAAATTGAGGCTAGATGATTTTATTTGAAAGCGTTTCCTATAAGGAAGTTTATAAGGGTTCTCTATTCTTAACTTAATTTTCATACGCAATCATCTTAATCCTTGTCGCTGAATATTTCAAGTGACCTATCCACTTGATCAGTACATCTTTACGTTAGTAATGCCATCGTAACCCATATGAGAACGTCCTATGGATTAGATTGACTCCGTTCCGGCATAACGCTTTTGTCCTCATGGCGAGAGTTTTGAAGTTCTCAGGGCTGAATCAATCGAGGTCACGCTGGTGCCTAAATAGCTGTTCGGAATAGTAGATCACTTTGAGGGAACTTAGACCGGATTATGCGATCTGATCAATCGTCAAATCAAAACAAATCACCAACCGGACTGAGCGATGCCGATCATAGCACCAATACCCCGCAGTGAACGACGAATGATGCAGAAAACTATCCACAAAACGCATGACAAAAACCACGCCAGATGGCTTACGGCCCTGCTGATCCTGGACCGTGGGGATAGCGTCAGCGACGTTGCCAGAACACTCTTTTGTGCACGTTCATCCGTGGGCCGCTTTATAAACTGGTTCAACCTTTATGGCACCGACCGCCTGAAATCGCTGCCGCCCGGGTGCGGCCGACGCTGGCCGGTTGAGCATATCTGCTCACTGCTGCGACAGCTGGTGAAGCACTCGCCGAGTGACTTTGGCTACCAGCGTTCGCACTGAAATAATGAATTGATGGCTATAAAAATCATATAGATAAAATATTTTCACTTGCATGCGTCCACCGTCCGCTGTTGGCTCCCTGGGCTAGTCTGGTCTAGCGAGAGCTGCCCCTACGCTCAGGATCCGTGATCCGCATAAGAAAGAAAATGGCCACTATCAACGCCGCTCTTGCACAGTTCAGCCTGGAAAATTTGGTGTTTAATGATGACGAGGTGAATATCCACTTCAACCCAAAAAAACGGCGCAGACTGGCAGCTGAGGGGGCAGTAGAAACGCGTTATCGCGCCCGGCCAGAATGAAAAGTATTACCTGGCGGATGCCCTGCTCAGCTGCACTGCGAATATCAGTTAAGTGGGCGGTAGCACTAGAAATTCGATGCTGTTTATTAGCCTGCTGAAGCACCTTAAGGCGATCTACCGCCTGGCAAAAAGCATCAAGTTCATCGTGGATAACTACATCATCTACAAGAGCCGAGAACGCTGCGCTGGCTGAAAGAGAATCTAAAGTTCAGGTTCATCTACCAGCCGGTTCACTCGCCGTGGGTAAATCACATCGAATGGCTGTGGCAGGCATTACACGACACTATCGCCCGCAATCACCAGTGTCGTTCAATGTGGCAATTACTCAAGGGGTAAACATTTTATGAGTACAGTCAGCTTCTTCCCGGGCGGTCCGGCCAAAGTGTAGTGATATTAGGATCAGCTATTTAGTAGCTTTGCGACTAACCTTTAGCCCACCAGCTCTCCGCTGCCCCCCATAGCACTTCATCCAAACTCCCCACCCTGTGACCCCCTTCAAATCTCCCCGCGACCTGATTATTTACAGTCACCCTGATCAATCCCAATCACCCAGAAAGGACTCCACCCCCTATGAACCTTAAGCAACGAATAGAATCCATCCCCGGCGGCATGATGGTTGTCCCCTTAGCCCTCGGCGCACTCCTTAATACTTTCCACCCCCAGGCACTCGAGATCGGCGGTTTCACCACCGCACTCTTCAAAAACGGTGCCGCCCCCCTGATCGCCGCTTTCCTGCTGTGCATGGGTGCCGGCATCACCCTCAGAACCGCCCCCAAAGCCTTGCTGGCAGGCAGCACCATCACCCTGACCAAGCTGCTGGTCGCCGTTGTGCTCGGGCTGGCCGTTGACCGCGCGTTCGGAACAGAAGGGCTGTTTGGCCTGAGCGGGCTGGCGATTATCGCGGCGATGGGCAACTCCAACGGCGGGCTGTATGCCGCGCTGGTCGGCGAGTTCGGCAACCAGCGGGACGTGGGGGCGATTTCGATTCTGTCGCTGAACGACGGGCCGTTTTTTACCATGATCGCACTGGGCGCGGCCGGGATGGCGAGCATTCCGCTGATGTCGCTGGTTGCGGTGCTGGTGCCGTTAGCGCTGGGGATGCTGCTGGGTAATCTTGACCCGCAGATGCGCGCGTTCTTAACCCGCGGCGGGCCGGTGCTGATCCCGCTGTTTGCCTTTGCGCTGGGG
>NZ_JRZZ01000060.1:10340-14865 GCF_002865965.1 Erwinia sp. B116 | reverse complement strand
CGGCCCGGCGGTGGCGGTGGCCGCGCCCAGCTCTCCGCTTAACGCATCCCGCGCCACGATCGACAAGGTCATAGTGCCCCCCTCTTCTGCGTACCAGATCAAATTTATATGGATAAATTATTGCACATCTCGCTATTTATACGCATAAATTAATTAACCCAACATCTGTTCAGCGGCGTTGACACGCTGCGCACCGACAACGAGGTCAAGATGCTCAGACTGCTGCGCGCCACGCTGCGTGCGATCCCCCTTTACGCCGGGCTGGCGCTGGTGGCCCCGGCGCTGCTGGCCGCCACCCCGCCCGGCGTGCTGATTATTGGCCAGGTGGCGGAGCCGCAGTCGCTGGATCCGCAGGTGGCCACCGCCGCCAACGACTCGCGCATTCTGGTCAACCTGTACGACGGCCTGGTGCGCAACGCGCCCGGCTCGCTGACCATTGAACCGGCGCTGGCCAGCCGCTGGGAAGTCAGCCCGGACGGCCTGCGCTACACCTTTCACCTGCGGCCGGGGGTGAAATTCCACGACGGCACGCCGGTGGACGCCGAAGCGGTGCGCTTTACCTTTGAACGGATGCTCAACAAACAGCACCCGTACTACCACACCGGTCCGTTCCCGCTGAGCTTCTTCTTCTCGTCGATCCGGAAAATCGACACGCCGGACGCCCACACGGTGATCTTCACCCTCGATAAACCCTTCGCCCCGCTGCTGTCGAACCTCGCCACCCCCACCGGGCTGATCGTCTCCCCGACGGCGGTGAAAAAGTATGACCGCGACTTCGGCCGCCATCCGGTGGGCAGCGGCGCGTTCCGCTTCGGCGACTGGCGGGCTAACCAGCGGGTGCTGCTTAACGCCAACGCGGCGTACTGGGACGGCGTGCCGAAGCTGAAGGCGGCGGTGTTCCGGCCAATCACCGACGGCAGCACCCGCACGGCGGAGATGCTCTCCGGCGGGCTGGACGTGATGGTGGAAGTGCCGCCGGATACCGTGGCGCGCTTCGCCAGCGACCCGCAGTTCCGCCTGCAGCAGGCGGTGGGGCCGCACGTCTGGTTTGTCTGGCTGAACAACCGCGAAAAGCCGTTCGATGACCGCCGGGTGCGCCAGGCGGTGAACTATGCGGTTAACAAACGGGCGCTGGTCGATAAGGTGCTGCAGGGCGCGGCGCAGGTGGCCGACGGCCCGATCTCCTCCGCCTTCGAATGGGCGCGCAACGACGCGGTGCAGCCTTATCCCTACGATCCTGCAAAGGCACGGGCGCTGCTGAAAGCCGCCGGTGCCGAAGGAGCGACGCTGAACTTTTACGTCACCGACGGCGGCTCCGGCATGCTCGATCCGATCCCGATGGCCACCGCCATCCAGGCCGACCTGCGCGCCGTCGGGCTGAAGGTGAATATCCAGACCTGGGAGTGGAACACCTTCCTCAGCAAGGTCAACGCCGGCCTGACGCCGCAGACGCAGATGGCCGAAATGGCGTGGATGACCAACGATCCGGACACCCTGCCGTTCCTCACCCTGCGCCGCGACGCCTGGCCGGACAAGGGCGGCTTTAACTCCGGCTACTACCACAACCCGCAGGTGGATGAACTGCTGGACAAAGCGCGTGCCACCAGCGACCAGAGCCAGCGCGCGGCGCTCTATCGTCAGGTACAGGCAGTGGTGCATGACGACGCGCCCTGGCTGTTCGTCGCCAACTGGAAGCAGAACGCGGTCACTTCGCGCCAGGTGCAGAACCTGACGCTGCAACCCAACTTCAACCTGATCCTGCATCAGGTCAGCAAGCCGTAACGGAGGCACGATGGCACGATATATTCTGCAGCGGCTGGCCGGGCTGATCCCGGTGGTCATCGGCCTGTCGCTGATCGTCTTTCTGCTGATGGCGATGATCCCCGGCAACCCGGCGCAGGCGCTGCTCGGCGCGTACGCCACGCCGGAAAACGTCGCACGCATCAGCCAGGAGCTGGGGCTGGACAAGCCGCTGTGGCAGCAGTACCTGATCTGGGTTAATAACCTGCTGCACGGCGACTTTGGCCACTCCTGGGTGCTGAACCGGCCGGTGATTGACGAGGTGCTGGAGCGCTTCTCCGCCACCCTGCTGCTCGGCGGCTGCGCGCTGCTGCTCAGCGTGGTGCTCGGCCTGCTGGCCGGCGTGGTATCGGCGGTGCGCCAGTTTGGCTGGGGCGACCGCATCATCACCCTGCTGGTGCTGCTCGGCATCTCGCTGCCCTCGTTCCTGATCGGCCTGCTGATGATTATGCTGTTTGCCGTCAGCCTGCGCTGGTTCCCGGCCTCCGGCATGCTGGCGGTGTACGGCGGCGGCGGCCTCAGCGATCTGCTGCACCACCTGGTGATGCCCAGCGTGGCGCTGGCGCTGGTTGCGACCGGGGTGATCGCCCGCCTGACCCGCACCGCGATGCTGGAGGTGCTGCGCCAGGACTATATCCGCACCGCCCGCGCCAAAGGGCTGAACGAACGGCGGGTGATCTGGCGACACGCCTTCCGCGTGGCGCTGGTGGCGGTGGTGCCGGCCATCGGCATTCAGGCCGGCTTCGTGCTCGGCGGCGCGGTCTATATCGAAACGGTGTTTCAGTGGCCGGGGCTGGGGGCGATGCTGGTCAAGGCGGTCTCCACCCGCGACCTGCTGCTGGTGCAGGGCGGCGTGCTGGTCGCCGCCGTCGCCTGTGTGCTGATTAACCTGCTTACCGATATCGTGCAGGCCTGTCTGGATCCGAGGATAAAATCATGAGCGACGCGTATTCATCCCGCCGCAGCGGCCTGTCGCTGCTCCTGCACAACCGGCTGGCGTCGCTGGGCGCGCTGATCCTGCTGCTGGCCGCCGCCGCCGCGCTGCTGGCCCCCTGGTTGCCGCTGCCCGACCCGGACGCCACCAACCTGCTGCAGCGGCTTGCCCCGCCGCTGACGCCGGGCCACCTGCTCGGCACCGACGGGCTGGGCCGCGATATGCTGTCGCGCCTGCTGTGGGGCACCCGGGTGTCGCTGGCGGTGGGGCTGGGGGCCACGCTGCTGGCGGCGACGATCGGCACGCTGATCGGGCTGGTGGCCGGTTATGCCGCCGGGCGCACCGACGGCCTGCTGATGCGGCTGATCGATATGATTATGGCCTTCCCCTATATCCTGCTGGCGCTGGCCATCGTCGCGGTGCTTGGCCCCGGCCTGCTCAACGCGCTGTACGCCATCGCGCTGGTCAATATCCCGTTCTTTGCCCGTAACGTGCGCGGCCAGACCCTGAGCCTGCGCGACAGCCCGTTTATTCAGGCGGCGCGGCTGGCGGGAAAAAACCACCTGCAGATCCTGCTGACCGAGATCCTGCCCAACGTGCTGCCGCTGATCGTGGTGGCGCTCTCGACCACCGTCGGCTGGATGATCCTCGAAACCGCCGGGCTGTCGTTCCTCGGCCTCGGCACCCAGCCGCCGGACGCCGACCTGGGTTCGATGCTCGGCCAGGGCCGCGGTCAGCTGTTTATCGCGCCGCACGTGGCGCTGGTGCCCGGCCTGGCCATCTTCCTGCTGGTGATCGGCTTTAACCTGCTGGGCGACGGCGTGCGCGATCTGCTCGATCCGCGCCTGAAATCCGGCGCGCTGCTGCGCTCACAGGCGATGACCACCGTGCAGCGCCCGGCGGTGCCTGAACGCCGCCAGCCCGGCGCGCTGCTGGAGGTGGCCGATCTGCAGGTGAACTTCACCCGTGGTAACCGGCAGGTGCCGACGGTGAAGGGCGTCAGTTTCCATCTGCAGCCCGGCGAGTGCCTCGGGCTGATCGGCGAAAGCGGCTCCGGCAAAAGCGTCAGCGCGCTGGCGATCGCCGGGCTGGTGGCCTCACCGCCCGGCATCATCAGCGGCGGCGGCGTCTGGCTGGCCGGTGAGGAGCTGTTGGGCCTCAGTGCGCCGCAGATGCAGCAGCGGCGCGGCGCGCGGGTGGCCTATATTTTCCAGGATCCGCTGACCTCGCTGCATCCGCTGATGCGCATCGGCGATCAGCTGGTGGAGGCGATCCGCTGCCACCAGCTGCTCTCCGCCACGGCCGCCCGGCAGCAGGCGATCGCGCTGCTGGAGGATACCGGCATCCGCGACGCCGCCCAGCGCTTCGACGCCTGGCCGCATCAGCTCTCCGGCGGCCAGCGCCAGCGGGTCGGCATCGCCATGGCGCTGGCTAACGATCCGCAGCTGATTATTGCCGATGAACCCACCACCGCGCTGGACGTCACCGTGCAGGCGAAAATCCTCGCAATGCTCAATGAACTGCGTCACAGACGCGGCGTGGCACTGCTGTTTATCACCCACGATTTTGCGGTGGTCGGCGAGATGTGCGACCGGGTGGCGGTGATGCGCCAGGGGCAGATCGTCGAAAGCGGCACCACCGCCGAGGTGCTGCGCCAGCCGCAGCACACCTACACCCAACGGCTGATTGCCAGCGTGCCGCGCCCCGGCCAGGGGCGTGACTTCCTGCGCCAGGTGCGCGAGCTGGCCGCAAAGGAGGCACCATGAATAAGGTGATTGAGGCAGAGCAGCT
>NZ_JRZZ01000060.1:0-10302 GCF_002865965.1 Erwinia sp. B116 | reverse complement strand
GCGCGGATGCTGGTCGGGCTGGAAACGCCGACCGCCGGCACGCTGCGCATTCAGGGCGAGGATGCCGCGCGCCTGGCCCGACGCGGCGTGCAGGCGTTTGGCAAAACCATCCAGTACGTGTTTCAGGACCCGGTTGCCTCGCTCAACCCGCGCAGGACCATCGGCCAGCAGCTCAGCGTGCCGCTGCGGCGGCTGTGCGGCTACGGCGCATCGGCCTGCCCGCCACGCCTGCGCCAGCTGATGGCGGCGGTGGGGATGCCCGCCGACGCGCTGCACGGCTACCCGCACGAGTTCTCCGGCGGCCAGGCGCAGCGGCTGGCGATTGCCCGCGCGCTGGCTGCCGAAGCGCAGATCCTGGTGCTGGACGAGCCGGTCAGCGCGCTGGACGTGTCGGTGCAGGCGCAGGTGCTGCTGTTGCTGGAAGATCTGAAGGCCGAATTTAACCTGTCGTACCTGTTTATCAGCCACGATCTGGCGGTGGTCGAGTCGATCGCCGACCGCGTGGCGGTAATGAATTCTGGTACTATCGTCGAGTGCGCCACGACTGACACGCTGTTCAGCGCTCCTGAACACCCCTACACCCGCCAGCTGCTGGCCAGCGCGCCCGGCCGCAGGGTGCAGGCGTAGCGTTTTTCGCCTGCCCTGGCCGCACGACGTTTGTGCCGTTTATTGCGCAGCCGACTGCGTGATAAACGGCACGATTAACGGTACTACAGACAGGTAACTATGTCCGACATCTCATCACGCCTGCCGGAAGGCGGCAGGCGCAAACGCACCGATGAAATTATCGCTGCCATTAAGCAGAGCATTATTGACGATAACCTGCTGCCCGGCGACCGCCTGCCGCAGGAGAAGGCACTGACCGAACGCTTTGCCGCCGGCAAAAGCACGGTGCGCGAGGCGCTTAAGGCGCTGGAAGCCGAAGGCTTAATCCGCACCCGCACCGGCCCCGGCGGCGGTGCCTTTATCGACAGCGTGCCGGAAGCGCGGGCGATGAGCCTGCTGGGCAACTATCTGTTTACCCGCGAACTGAGCATCGAACACATCTATGCGCTGCGTAAGGTGCTGGAGCCGCAGGTGGCGGTCAGCGCCATCGGGCAGATTGATGAGGCCGGCTTCAGCCGCCTGCATCAGCTGATCCGCATTTACGACCACCCTCCTGCCGACGAACAGGAGCGCTGGGACCAGCGCATGGCCGAGCTGGACTTTCATCATGTCGTGGCCGGTTTTTCGACGAATCCGCTGCTGGCGTTCTTCTGCCGCTTTCTGCAGCGGCTGCTGAAGGATCTGGCGGTGTGCAAAGACATCTACCAGCAGCCCGAACCGGTGGATCGCCGCCAGGGGATCGACTATCAGTATCAGCTGATCGAGGCGCTGCGCCGCGGCGACGCCACGGCCACCGAACGCATCATGCGCGCGCATATGCAGCACGCCGAACAGGCGATGCTGGCGCTGCAGGCCACCCTGCAGGCGCAGTTTCTGCACGACTGATCCACGCCGTTTCCTGAAGGCGTCAAAAATTGCCGGCTTATTTTTGGCTATAGTTAGGTGACGCCCTCAACACCACTCCTTCAGGAAACACGATGAAAAAGGTAAAACGTGCAATAGAAGATCATGGTGTGATTGGCGACCTGCGCACCTGCGCCCTGATCGCCAACGACGGCACCCTCGACTACCTCTGCTGGCCCAACCTCGACAGCCCGTCGGTGTTCAGCGCGCTGCTGGACAACGACGACGCCGGCGTGTTCAGCCTCAGCCCCGACTGGCCTGACGCCCGCCGCCTGCAGATCTACCTGCCGGAGTCCAACCTGCTGCAGACCCGCTGGCTGGATGACGCCGGCGTGGTCGAGGTGACCGACTATATGCCGATCTGTCAGCAGGAAGACCGCCTGCCGCGCATCATCCGCCGCATCCACGTGGTACACGGCAGCGCCACTATTCAGCTCTGCTGTAATCCGGTGCACGACTACGCCCGCGCTGAAACCCGCGCTACCCTGCAGCCCGGTGCGGTGCTGTTTCGCGCCGACGGCCAGCCCGGCCTGCGGCTGACCGGCGACGTGGAGTTTGAGCTGGAAGAGGCCGCGGCGGTGGCGCGCTTCACCCTGCAGGCCGGCGAGAGCCGCGAGTTTATTTTCGGCAGCGCCGACGATGCGCACCTTGATGATGACGATAACGACCTCTGCTTCCACGACACCCTGGCGTACTGGCGGCGCTGGAGCGCGCAGAGCGACTACCGTGGCCGCTGGCGCGAGGCGGTCAACCGCTCGGCCTTAACGCTGAAGCTGCTGACCTCCTGGCAGCACGGCTCGATCGCCGCCGCCGCCACCTTCGGGCTGCCGGAGGAGCTGGGCGGGGAGCGCAACTGGGACTACCGCGCCGCGTGGATCCGCGACGCCTCCTTCAGCATGTACGCGCTGATGCGGCTCGGCTACGTCGACGAAGCGCGCGGCTTTACCCACTGGGTCGGCCGCTGCGTGGAGAACAGCCATCACGACGTCGAAAAACTGCAGGTAATGTACCGGCTGGACGGCAGCACCGAGCTGCACGAGAGCGAGCTGCCCCACCTGGCCGGCTACGCCGGTTCACGCCCGGTGCGCATCGGTAATGACGCCTGGCGGCAGACCCAGCTGGATATCTACGGCGAGCTGATGGACGCCATCTACCTCGCCAACAAGTACGGTGAGGCGATTTCGCAGCGCGGCTGGAACCACGTCTGCCGGATGATTGACTACGTTGCCGATCACTGGCGGCAGAAGGACGCCGGCATCTGGGAGATGCGCGGTGAACCGGAGCACTTCCTGCACTCGCGGCTGATGTGCTGGGTGGCGCTGGACCGCGCGCTGCGCCTCGGTGAAAAACGCTCGCTGCAGATGCCCGCCGAACGCTGGCGCGAGGCGCGCGACGCCATCCGCCAGGATATCTGGGACAATTTCTGGTGCCCGGAGCGCGGCCATTTTGTCGCCACGCAGAACGGCAGGTTTGTCGACGCCTCGATGCTGCTGATGCCGCTGGTACGCTTCGTCGCTGCCACCGACCCGGACTGGCTGGCGACGCTGGACGCCATCAAACGCTATCTGGTGCGCGACGGCATGGTGCGGCGCTATAACGTTGAAGAGACCCCGGCCGACGGGCTGCAGGGGGATGAGGGGGCGTTCGCCGCCTGCTCGTTCTGGTACGTGGAGTGCCTGGCACGCGCCGGCCGGCTGGAGGAGGCCCACTTTGAGTTCGAGAAGCTGCTCAGCTACGCCAACCCGCTGGGGCTGTTTGCCGAAGAGTTCGACAGCCGCGGGCACGCGCTGGGCAACACCCCGCAGGCGCTAACCCATCTGGCGCTGATCAGCGCGGCTTATTTCCTCAACCGCCGCCTGGACAATCAGGATCCGCAGTGGCAGCCCTGAAAAAGCCGCCCCGGGGGCGGCGAACTGCTGACTTTAGCGACAGTTGAGCGTAAAGATAGTTCAGCAGGATAAATCCAGGTTTCCCCTGACGCAATAATGCACATATAATGCGCAACCGGCCTTAAAGGCCGGATTGGGTCGTTTATCAACAGTCTACATGGCGCTACACCTGAATTTATGAAAAAGACCATTCGTGCGTTTGTCACCCTGTTTCTTGCCGCAGCGGCAGTCAGCCACTCCGCCTTTGCCGTGGTTTATCCCCTGCCGCCGGCTAACAGCCGCCTGACCGGAGAGAACCTGGAAATCACCATTCCTGAGGACAGCAAGCTGCCTCTGGAAGCCTTTGCCGCCCAGTATCAGATGGGGCTGAGCAATATTCTGGAAGCCAACCCGGGCGTGGACGTTTACCTGCCGAAGGCGGGCAGCAAACTGATCATTCCTCAGCAGCTGCTGCTGCCGGATGCGCCGCGTGAGGGCATCGTGATCAACAGCGCCGAAATGCGCCTCTACTACTACCCGAAAGGCAAGAAAACCGTGGTAGTGCTGCCGATCGGCATCGGCGAACTGGGTAAAGATACCCCGGTGAACTGGACCACCACCGTTCAGCGTAAGAAAGACGGCCCGACCTGGACGCCGACCAAAAAGATGCACGCCGAGTACGCCGCGCGCGGTGAGACCCTGGCCCCGGTGTTCCCGGCCGGCCCGGATAACCCGATGGGCCTGTACGCGCTCTACATCGGCAACCTGTATGCCATCCACGGTACCAACGCCAACTTCGGTATCGGCCTGCGCGTCAGCCACGGCTGCGTGCGCCTGCGCGCCGACGACATCAAGTGGCTGTTCGACAACGTGCCGGTCGGCACCCGCGTGCAGTTTATCGACCAGCCGGTGAAGGCCTCGGTTGAGCCGGACGGTTCGCGCTACGTCGAGATCCACAATCCGCTGTCCGAGACCGAAGAGCAGTTTAAATCCCGTGAGCCGGTGCCGCTGACGCTGAGCGCGGCGGTTAACAAGGTGGTAAGCGACGCCAGCGTCAACACTACCGCGATGGAAGACGCGCTGAAGCTGCGCTCCGGTATGCCGGTGAAGGTTAACGGTCCGGCGGATGAGAACATCACCCAGCCGGTCGCCGTGCCGGAGCAGGATGGCGCGCTGCCGAAAGAGGAGCCAATGACCCCGGTGACCACCGAAGGCGCTAACGTGGTGGCCCCGGCCGCGACCGATGCCGCTCAGCCGGTAACCACTGAAGCGGCTCAGCCTGCAACGGATGCTGCACAGCCTGCGGCAACCGACGCTGCACCAGCCGATCAGACTGCCGCTCCGGCCATTCAGGGCCTGACCCAGCCTGGCCCGGTCTACAGCCAGCCGAAGTAAAGACTTAACTGCCAGGGCATCGTTGTATGCCCTGGTGCAAGGTCGGCCGTTGGCGGGCAGATCGCCGGGTCGCCGTGAACCCCTCCCTGGGGGCTCGGATGCCGCATCCTTGCGGCATACGCCCGGCTAACCTGTCCCCCCAACGGCCTCCCCCTCAGACTGTTTAGTCGCTGTTTTATAAGTCAAAAAATCCAAACCTCAATTCAGGTCCAGGTCCAGGTCCAGGTCTTAATCTAATCTGCAGCCAGCAATAATCGATATCCAGGCCAGTGATCAGGATTGCGTTCTTACCTTAATCTGGCCAAATCCTGTTGATCGGCATCAAATGGGACTTAGAGACAGCGACTTAAATTTACAGGGCAATCGGGGTAATCCGCCTACGCCTCATCACTCTTTATCGCGCCTGCGCAGCACCAGCCAGGCCGCCGCGACGGTAAACAGCGTGACCAGCAGCACCAGCAGCAGGAAGCCGTGCGGGTTGTTGGCCAGCGGTACGCCGCCGACGTTCATGCCAAAGAAGCCGGCCACCAGGTTGATCGGCAGCGCCAGCACGGTGATCAGCGTCAGGGTAAACAGCGTGCGGTTGCTCTGCTCCAGCTGCTGCGCGGTGACCTCTTCCTGCAGCAGGCGGATGCGTTCGGTCAGGCCGTTGAGGTCGTTCAGCACCACGGTGAACTCTTCGGTGAACTGGCGCAGCTCCTGTACCACGCTGAAGTGCAGCCAGGCCGGCGGCCGGTTGAGCAGGCGAAACAGCGCCGCCGGCTCCGGGGCCAGCAGGCGCTGGTAGCGGATCAGCGTGCGGCGCAGCCGCCCCAGCTCGGCGCGGTTGCTTTTGCTGTGCTGGCCGAGCAGGCGCTCTTCGATCCGATCGACGTAAAGGCTGGACTGGCGCACGATCAGCCCCAGCAGATCCTCCTGCTCCGCCAGCAGCTGGGCCAGCAGTTCGGTGGAAGATCGCAGCCCCAGTTCGGGCAGACGGCGCTGCAGCTGCTCGACCAGCCGCACCGGTTTATGTCGTGCGCTGACCACCAGCCCGTCGCGGCACCAGATCCACAGCGTAGCGTTCTCTTCGCCGCTTTCACGCGGGTCGAAGTTGACGTCGTTCAGCACCGCCATCAGCGCGTCGTTTTGCCGTTCAATGCGGGTGCTGTGCGAGCCGTGCTGGATCTCATCAAAGAAATCATCATCGACGGCGAAATGGGTTTTCAGCCAGCGCGGCGCGGCGGCGTGGTTGAGGTTTACGTGCAGCCAGAGGAAGTTGCCCTCCTGCTGCGGGCCTTGCCAGGCTTCGCAACACTGCTGCACCGTCAGTACCTGGGGCGGCTGTTCGCTGATAAACCGATAGCCGTAAATCAATCCGGAAACATCGTCACTGAAGTCAGTTTTTTGCCGCAGCAGCGGCAGGCGTTCGGTCATAGGGGTACCCGGCGGGGCAGGTGACGGCAATGGCTCTATCCTGCCGCAGGTTGATGACGTTTTTGTTACAGGCGGCACCGTTTGCGCAAATTCCCGCCGACGCCGTCATTTTTCTGTCACACAAACTGCGTATTACCAAGGGTAACTTTTTTCATCCCTGCGGTGCACCACCGCCACCCCAACGGTGCCTTTGATTCCGGAGCCCGATCATGTCTATGCAAGGCAATGAATTTAAATCAGAAAATTTCCACCAGCGTCTGTTGCAGGAGTTTTACGACAGCTACGATGAGGAGCTGGAGATGGAGCTTGACGACATTCGATTCGGCGACGGCAGCGAGATGGCGCCGGACGAGAAGGCGTGGCGTAAGTACTATTTCCGCGAGCTGCTGCGTCTGCAGGGCGAGCTGCTGAAGATGCAGGACTGGGTGATGCGTACCGGCCACCGGCTGGTGATTATTTTCGAGGGGCGCGATGCGGCGGGTAAAGGTGGGGTGATTAAACGCATTACCCAGCGTCTGAATCCGCGCACCTGCCGGGTGGCCGCCCTGCCCGCCCCTAACGATCGCGAGCGCACGCAGTGGTATTTCCAGCGCTATATTGCCCATCTGCCGGCCGCCGGTGAGATGGTGCTGTTTGACCGCAGCTGGTATAACCGCGCGGGCGTTGAGCGGGTGATGGGCTTTTGTAACGAGCAGGAGGTGGAGGAGTTTTACCGCAGCGTGCCGGAGTTTGAGAAGATGCTGACCCGCAGCGGGATTCAGATCGTGAAGTACTGGTTTTCGATTACCGATGAGGAGCAGGAGCTGCGTTTCCTGAGCCGTATTCACGATCCGCTGAAGCAGTGGAAGCTGAGCCCGATGGATCTGGAGAGCCGCCGTCGCTGGGAGGAGTATACCGAGGCGAAGGAGGAGATGCTGGAGCGCACCAATATTGATGAGGCGCCGTGGTGGGTGGTGCAGGGCGTGGATAAGAAGAAGGCGCGTCTGAACTGCATCAGCCATTTGTTGCGTCAGGTGCCGTATGAGGATGCCGCGCCGAAGTCGATTACGTTGCCGGAGCGTGAGCGCCACGATGAGTATCGTCGCAGCCCGGTGCCGGAAGGGATGATTGTGCCCGAGGTGTACTGAATCGGGGTATCGCATCGCTGTTGGATGTGTTGCTTTTATCGCTGTGCGTTTACTTGTTGCTATTGGGTTGCTGTGGATTAGTTGCTGCGGGTGCGGTAGCAGACATGTCGGGTTATTACGTGGCTGTCGGTCAGTCGCTTCGGGAACCGTGGCCGGGCGTATCGGGGATATCCGGAACGCGGACACGCCGTAAACCCATCCATGGGGCCCTGGCATCGCCCATCCATGGGCGCTGACAGTCCGCTTATCCGGATATCCCCGATTGCCTTTGAGCTGCTGAGTCGCTGTTGGGTGAGTTGCTTTTATCGCTGTGCGTTTACTTGTTGCTATTGGGTTGCTGTGGATTAGTTGCTGCGGGTGCGGTAGCAGACATGTCGGGTTATTACGTGGCTGTCGGTCAGTCGCTTCGGGAACCGTGGCCGGGCGTATCGGGGATATCCGGAACGCGGACACGCCGTAAACCCATCCATGGGGCCCTGGCATCGCCCATCCATGGGCGCTGACAGTCCGCTTATCCGGATATCCCCGATTGCCTTTGAGCTGCTGAGTCGCTGTGGGGTGTGTTGCTTTTGTAGCGGCGTTCGCTCTGGCAGTCATGTGGCTGTTAGTGAGGTGTTCTTGGCTGTTTTTTGTCCGTTAGTGGATCGCTGTGAGAGCCGGGATTGCGGGTAGTATGCTACTTTCATCTTCGAAGCGCAGGCTGAGCATCTCGATTTTCTCTACCAGGATCCACATGAGTACATCGCGCGTTATCGGCTGACGGAGTTCAGTTATCGCGTAGGCCAGCGCCCGGCACTGATCGCATAATTCGGTATCGTCCAGGCTGGCTGAATCGGAAATTCCGTAGTTCATTTTGCACCTCCGTTTAAAGAGGTGGCTGGATATTGCGCTGAAACAGTGGTGATAACTGTCTCATTAGAAATAGTCTTTCTGATCATGATGTCGTCTCTTCTGTATACGGGACTGACGTCAGAAACTCGTATTCTCAGATCTGCCAGAAAGAACAGGCATTCGCCACAGAGAAAATGATGATTCTGACGCAAATCCTCCCCGGCTTAATTAAGCCGGGAGATTGTGCCAGGAAGACGTCAAGAACGCCCTCGCTCATTGCTCTGTTATCAGAACGCCAATTCTGATATCGACGGGTGTCGACAAAACTAATTTACGCCTGAATATCTTTATTGCCAGCGGATATTCAAGCCAATTTAAGAAAATGGAAGACGGCTCGAAAACTAATGTAATACCGGTGAAATCAACAAACCCTGTTTGCTTTTACTAACAGCGAAACGGCTGCGTGGAGGGTTCGCGGTATGGGGACAGGTTAGCCGGGCGTACGGCGCAGGACGCGCCGTCCGAGCCTCCATGGACGGATGATGTATTGCAGCCCGGATTTCGGGCTGCAATACATTAACGGCGTCCCGGCGTTCTGACCCCATACCGCGAGCCCCGGCACCCAACCCACAGCAAGGCTTTTAGCTGCAAGCCATAGCTACAGCGTCCCGGCGTTCTGACTCCATACCGCGAACCCCGGCACCCAATCCGCAGCCAGGCTGTTAGCTGCAAGCCACGGCTTCAGCGTCCCTACGTTCTGTCCCAATATATAGTAATAACTTGTCGCCAAACTTTGCAGGCTTTGTTAGCACGCTAAGGGTATGATAGTGGATTACTTAATCCTGTTTTTGGCTCCGCTTTATGTCCGCACCGGCTGCACTGACCTCTGCTCAACTGAACAAACGCATTATCTCCGTGGTGGTGTTCACCTTCTTCTGTTACCTGTCGATCGGCCTGCCGCTGGCGGTGCTGCCGGGCTACGTGCATAACCAACTGGGTTACGGCTCCTTTATCGCCGGGCTGATCATCAGCCTGCAGTACTTCGCCACGCTGGTCAGCCGCCCGCAGGCCGGGCGTTATGCCGACCTGCTCGGGCCAAAAAAAGTGGTCAGGGTCGGGCTGGTACTGTGCGGCGGCAGCGGGCTGCTGACCCTGCTGGCGATTTGGCTTAACGCCTCGCCGCTGACCAGCCTGCTGCTGCTGGCCGCCGGGCGCGTACTGCTCGGCTTTGGCGAAAGCCTGACCGCTACCGGATCGATTCTGTGGGGCATTAACGTGGTCGGCAGCACCCAGAGCGCGCGGGTGATCTCATGGAACGGCGTGGCCACCTACCTTGCAATGGCGCTGGGCGCACCGCTGGGCGTCATGCTCACCGCGCTGGCCGGTATCCCCGGCTTCGCCACGCTGATTATGCTGATGGCGGCCTTCGGCTACTGGCTGGCCGGACGCCGCCCGGCGGTACAGGTTGCGGTCGGCGAACGCATCCCGTTCAGCAAAGTGTTCGGCAAAATCTGGCTGTATGGCCTGTGCCTCGGCCTCGGCACCGTCGGCTTTGGCACCATCGCCACCTTTATTACCCTTTACTTCAGCGAACACGGCTGGAACGGCGCGGCCTTTGCGCTCACGCTCTTCAGCTGCGGCTTTATCCTGATGCGCCTGCTGTTCAACAACACCATCACCCGCTTTGGCGCCATCCGCGTCTCGCTGCTGTCGTTTATGCTGGAGTGCGCCGGCCTGCTGCTAATCTGGCAGGCGGGCAGCGTCTGGCAGGTCGATCTTGGCGCGTTCCTCACCGGCTGCGGCTTCTCGCTGATCTTCCCGGCGCTGGGCGTCGAGGCGATCCGCAAAGTAAAACCGCAGAACCAGGGCTCCGCGCTGGGCCTCTACTCCGCCTTTCTCGACTGCGGCCTCGGCCTGACCGGGCCGCTGGCCGGCCTGCTGATCGCCAGACAGGGCGTCGACGCCATCTACCTCGCGGCAGCCGGGATCGTCCTGGTGGCAATGTTGCTGATGATCTGGCGGCTGATTAAAGGCGATCGCTAAAGTCTCGCTACCTGATAATAGCGACGTTGATGATGACTGATAAACGATGAACGATGAACGATGAACGATGAACGATGAACGATGAACGATGAACGATGAACGATGAACGGTGA